>CAZCCS010000066.1:0-11999 GCA_964497005.1 uncultured Acidimicrobiaceae bacterium
TCGGGGTTCGGGGTTCGGGCAGAGCTGGTGCGCGACAGTTTCGTAACACTGAGATTTCGCGACGCGTCGATCCAGTGACGAAATCGCGCTATGCGAGCACTTTTGTAACTGAAGTTCCTTCGCGGGAAAAAGCATTGTTACGAAAGTGCTGGCGGCAGCGCAGTCGTATGGCTTTTGGTTACGCCACCTTGCTATCTGGCGATCTGTTCACCCACTTCGGCGCCGGCGAGCCGGTTGTCGGAGACGACCTGGTCGAGCGAGCGCTCGACACCGAATCGGTGTTCCGGGCCACGTCGAGCCTGGCCGCGACGACCGTCACTCTGCGGAAGCTGTCCGAACTCGAGCCGAAGACGCTGGCGATCATGCACGGTTCGTCATACCGGGGAGACGGAGGCGGAGCGCTCCGGGCGCTCGCTGACGGCTACGAGAAACGGTTCGCACCGGAGACCGACTTCGCGGTCACCCGAGGCGCTCTGAGCGTCTGATCCTTACTCGGGGTGAGCGGCAGCGTGTTGCGAGGCGATCTCCGCGGCGCGCTCCTCGGCTCGCTCGACCGCGTCGGCCTCGTGGTCGGACTCGACCAGATACCCGATGACCGCCCCAAAGAAGATCACCCCGCCGACGAAGAGGTACCACAACCCCCAGATGAGAGCGACGGCTCCGATCACCATCCCGAGACCCATGCCGGCCGGCCAGATCGACGCCGAGGGGAAGTAGGCGATCTCTCCCTCGGCATCCGGGTCGCTGTAGTTCGCGTCGAAGCGGTCCTCCGGCCGGGGAATCCGGTGCCGGCGAAGGTACTGCAGCAGCAAGTAGCCGAACAGCATCCCGTAGGCGGCGAACCCGAAGATGAGCATCGCGACGCCCGAGGACTCGGTTGGGTTGTTCTTGAGCGCCCAGTAAACCGCCCCGGTGCCCCCCAGGAAGATGGATGCCCCGAGGATGGTCCTCCATTCGACCTTCACGGCTAGTGACCGACCTTGGTGAGCATGTCCGGATGGTTGGCGTCCCACACGGGCCGCTCCGATCGAATTGGGGGCAACGCCTCGAAGTTGTGCTCCGGCGGAGGCGACGAGCACGCCCACTCGAGCGTCTGGCCGTCCCACGGGTTGTCGCCGGCGAGCTCGCCCTTGCGGAACGAGACGAAGAAGTTCACCACGCTCACCGCCACCCCGAGGCCGGCGATATAAGCGCCGATGCTCGAGAGCAGGTTCAGGAAGTTCCAACCGAGGTTGGCGTCGTAGGTCTCGATCCGGCGGGGCATGCCACGCAGACCGAGGGTGTGTTGCGGGAAGAAGGTGAGGTTGAAGCCGATGAACATCAGAGCGAAGCTGAGAACCCCAAGGCGCTCATCGAGCTTGCGACCGGTCATCTTCGGATACCAGTAGTAGATGCCCGCGAAGCCGGCGAACGCCGACCCGCCGAACATGACGTAGTGGAAGTGCGCCACCACGAAATAGGTGTTGTGCAGCTGAAAGTCGAGCACCGGCTGGGCGAGGATCACCCCGGTGATGCCCCCGAACAGGAACATGGTAAGGAAGCCCAAGGCGAACAGCACCGCGGTGTTGATGGTGATGGTGCCTCGCCACATGGTGCCTATCCAGTTGAAGAACTTGATCCCGGTCGGCACGGCGATGAGAAGCGACAGTGCGGCGAAGAATGGCAGCAGCACAGCGCCGGTCGTGTACATGTGGTGGGCCCACACGCCCATCGACAGGGCGCCGATCGCCAACGTCGCGCCGATCATGCCCTTGTAGCCGAACACCGGTTTCTTGGAGAACGTCGCCAGCACCTCGGTGACGATCCCGAAGTAGGGGAGCGCCAGGATGTAGACCTCGGGATGGCCGAAGAACCAGAAGAGGTTCTGCCACAGGATCGGCTGGCCGCCGGCGCTCGGATCGAAGAAGTGGGCGTTGAGGTGCCGGTCGAGCCACAGCAGGGCGAAGGCGGCTGTAAGGACCGGGAAGGCGAGGAGGATGAGGAACATGGTGACCATCTGGTTCCACACGAAGATCGGCATGCGGAACATGACCATGCCCGGGGCGCGCAAGGTGAAGATGGTCGTGATGATGTTGACCGCGGTGAAGATGCCGGAGAAACCGGTGAGAGCGACCCCGACGATCCACAAGTCGGCGCCGGGACCCGGCGAGTGGATCGCCTCGGTGATCGGGGCGTAACCGAACCACCCGAAGTTGGCGGCCCCGTTGTTGGTAAGGAACCCGGCGCCTAGCAGGATGAAGCCGCCTAGGTATAGCCAATAAGAGAGGTTGTTGAATCTCGGGAACGCCATGTCCGGCGCCCCGATCATGAGCGGGATGAAGTAGTTGCCCAGCCCCGCGAACGCGAACGGCCCGAGGAAGACGAACAGCATGATCGTGCCGTGCATGGTGAACAGCTGGTTGAACACGTTCTCGGTCACGAAGTGGTTGTTCGGGACGATCAGCTGCGTGCGGATTCCGAGCGCAAGGGCACCGGCGAACAGGAAGCCGATGAACGAGGTCACCAGGTAGTTCAGACCGATCTGCTTGTGGTCGGTGCTGGTGATGTACTTGACCAGCCCGTGCGGCCTGGGCCCCGGGATGATCTCCATCAGCTCCGGTTCTTCCAGAGCCGGTCTTTGGTGAGGACGACCTTCGATCAGGGTCACTGTCTAGGCACCTGCCGTTGTGATGGAGCCCGGGGCTTGTTGCCCGTACCAGGCGTCGTAATCGGATGGGCTCATGACTTTCACGAGGAACCTCATATAGGCGTGGTACTCGCCGCAGATGTTGTTGCACTGGCCTTCGAAGGTGCCGGTACGGGTCACATTGAAGTCGACCGTGTTGTTAATGCCGGGGATCAGGTCGCGGTTGAACAGGAACTCCTTCACATAGAAGGTGTGCACCACGTCGTCGCTCACCAGGTGTAGCTGCACGGTCTCGCCCGCAGGCATGTAGAGCACCGGCAGGTTGGCCTCCGAGTTGATGTTCAACGCGTTTGCGACGGTGCCGACCTCCTGGTGGCCGTTGGGATAGGTGAACCTCCAACCCCACTGGAAGCCCTCAACCGTGATCTTGACGGCGGGAGTCTTGGAAACAGCGTCGACCTTGTTTTCGGCGTTGTAGGCGTAGCCGAAGATGACCGCAACGATGATCAACGGCAGGATCGTGTACAGAGCTTCGATCGGGATGTGGTACTGGAACTGTGAGGCCCGCCTATCGTCCCCGTCCTTCACCCGGTAGCGGATGACGCACCAGATGATCCCGCCGAGCACGATGATGGCGATAGGGAGTGCGAACCAGAAACTGACGTGCCAGAGCTGGCGCATCCAGTGGTTCTGGGCTGTCACGCCATGGGGGGAGCCGAAGTCGCTTCCCAGCAGTTGGGCCGCTAGATCCATATCCGGCCCAACAATAAGCAGGTCCGACAGCCGGCACCAACCCGAGAAACCAGATGTGACGGGGCCGGTGTGCAGGGTGGGCCGGCCCTGCCGCTCTGTCGGGCTCGAGCTTGAGTCGCGGCCTTCTAGTTACGGGGTCGGGGGGTCGGCCCCCCGGTCGGCACCCCGAGACGTTTTGAGGGACAATCGCGCTCTGCGGTGAAAATTTGTAGGTTCGTGTTCCATCCGTCCCGCAGACGCGAAATGCACCGCAAAACGCAGGGGGCGGTGGGCAAGCGGTGGCGGGCCGGCCCGGCGCCGACGGCCGGGCTGGGGCTGGGGCAGGGCCCCTGGCCCTCTGGACAAGCCCGGAGTTGCGGCCTCGGGGCGGGTCCCGATACGTGATTGCCAGGGGCCGGCGAGACCCTCTATGCTGGTGAGTCGGCCCGTCGCGCCTTGGCGCGGGGACGCCCGCCCTTTTTCCGTATCAATGAGGACCCTCACGCCCGTGCGCACATTCACTCCCAAGCCCGCCGACATCCAGCGCGACTGGTTCGAGGTCGACGCCGAGGGGGCTGTCCTCGGGCGCCTCGCCACCGAAGTCGCCCGGGTCCTTCGGGGCAAGCACAAGCCGATCTTCGCCCCGCACGTCGACACCGGCGACCACGTGATCGTGGTCAACGCGGCCAAGATCCACATGACCGCCGGCAAAGCCGAGAAGAAGCTGCGCTACCGGCACTCCGGCTACCCCGGTGGGCTGACCTCCCGCACCTACTCCGACCTTCTCGAGACCGACCCCGCGGGGACCTTCCGCATGGCGGTCAAGGGCATGCTCCCCAGGGGCCCGCTCGGCCGGCACATGCTGCGAAAGCTGAAGGTGTACGCCGGCCCCAACCATCCTCATTCCGCGCAGAGCCCGAAGCCGCTGCCGATCGACCCGCGCGCCCGCAGGGCCAGTTAAGGAAGACACCAAGTGCCAGAGAAGCCGCTCATCCAGTCCACCGGCCGCCGCAAGGCCGCCGTCGCCCGGGTTCGCCTGCGTCCGGGTTCGGGCGTCGTCACGGTCAACAAACGACCGATCGACGAGTACTTCCCTTCGGCGACCCACCGGATGATCATCACCGAGCCGCTGCGGCTCGTGGAGAAGGTCGAGGTGTACGACGTCGACTGCTCTCTCGACGGCGGCGGCGTCTCCGGCCAGGCCGGGGCGCTTCGGCTGGGCATCGCACGGGCTCTAGCGGACCTCGAGCCGGACCTTCGGGTACCCCTCAAGCGGGCCGGGTTCCTGACCCGCGACGCGCGGGAGAAGGAGTCGAAGAAGTACGGCCTCAAGAAGGCCCGGAAGGCGCCGCAGTACTCCAAGCGCTGACCCGCTGACCGGCAGACCGCCCGGACGGCACCGTTGACTCTTCGTTTCGGCACCGACGGCGTTCGAGGCGTCGCCGGGACCGAGCTCACGGCTGAGCTGGTCATGTCCCTCGGGCGCGCCGCGGCACGAACGCTGTGCGCCGGCCTGGACCGACCGGTGTTCCTGGTTGGCCGAGACACCCGCCTGTCCGGCCCCATGCTGCAGGCCGCTCTATCGGCCGGGCTCTGTGCGGAGGGTGTTGACGTGGTGGATCTCGGTGTGATGCCGACGCCCGGCGTTGCGGCGCTCGCGGCGTCGAGGGAACTGCCGGCGGCGGTGGTGTCCGCATCGCACAACCCCTTCCAGGACAACGGCATCAAGCTGCTTTCGGCAGGCGGGCGAAAGCTCTCCGACGCGGAGGAAGAGAAGGTCGAAGGTCTCCTCGCCCAGATCGCCGCGTCGCATCGCAGGGGTGGCGAACCTGCCGCCGGCGTCTCTGGAGGGGATCGGTGGGGGACGGGATTGGGGCGGTTGTTGTCCGATCCCGGCGCCCTCGAGTGGTACTGCGAGCGGGTCGCCTCGGCGCTGGAAGGTCGCAGCCTTGGCGGGATCAAGGTGGTCGTCGACTGCGCCAATGGCGCAGCCAGCGCGACGGCCGAACGGATACTGGCCGCTGCGGGCGCGGCGGTCGTCGAGGTTCTCGGCGCGGAACCCGACGGAACCAATATCAACGCCGGCTGCGGATCGACCGATCCTTCCCGACTTGCTTCAGCGGTGCGGTCGAACCGGGCGGACTTGGGGCTCGCGCTTGACGGGGACGCCGACCGGGTAATCGCGGTGGATGGAGGCGGCGAAGTCGTGGACGGTGACCGGCTGCTGGTCCTGTTCGCGCGCGAGTTGAAGAGGCGGGGGCGTCTGGGCGGAGACACCGTGGTGGTGACCGTTATGTCGAACCTCGGGTTGCGGCGCGCGATGGCCCGGTCGGGCATCCGGGTGCATGAGACGCCCGTCGGTGACCGTTACGTCCTCGAGGCACTGGACGCCAACGGTTGGTCCCTCGGGGGTGAGCAATCGGGGCACATCATCTTCAGGGACATGGCGACAACCGGTGACGGCGTCCTGTCGGGTCTCATGTTGCTGGACCTGGTGCGGCGGTCGGGACGGCCTTTGTCGGAGTTGGCCGCCGAGTCGATGGTGCGGCTCCCGCAGGTGATCCGCAACGTGACCGTCGGAGCCGGTTCGGCTTCGGAGGTGGCCTCGTCCGAGGACGTCTGCTCGGAGGTGCAGCGGGTCGAGGAGGAGCTCGGGTCGGACGGAAGGGTCCTGCTGAGGCCGTCGGGCACCGAACCCCTCGTGCGGGTCATGGTCGAAGCGCCAACCGAGGAGGCGGCCGAGGAGGCCGCGGGCAGACTGGAGCGGGCCGTCTCAGCCGCGTGGGCCGGTCGCACGCCCCAGTGATGCCACGACAGTGATGCAACGACAGTGATGCAACGACAGTGACGCAACGACAGCGCAGCGCCTGTCTCAGTGTGCTTTTGAGTGCAGTGCTCGTCGCTGCCGGATGCGGCAGCGGATCGAGCCCGAGGACAGCCACCCCCTCGTCGACGGGTGTCACTGCGACCAACCCGGGGACCCGGGTCATCCCGACGCTGCCGACAGCCACAACCGCCCCCGGGCCGGCGAGCCCAGCAGGCGGCGCACCATGCGGATTCCTCCAGTCGTCGCACCCGAGCTACCGGCACGTGGTCTGGATCTGGATGGAGAACCACTCATACGGCAGCGTCATCGGTTCGTCGTCGGCTCCCTTCGAGAACCAGCTCGCCGCCGAGTGCGGCCTGGCGACGAACTATCACAACGTCACCCACCCGAGCCTCCCGAACTACGTCGCAGCAACCTCCGGAATTCCGTACGGTTCGCTCGGTCCGTTCAGCTCAGACTGCAACCCGAGCTCCTCGTGCAGCGCCGGGCCGGAGGTGGTCAACGTCTTCTCTCAGGCCTCCGGTTGGAAGGCGTATGAGGAGTCCATGCCACGAAACTGCGCACGCTCCAACTCGGGTGAGTACGCGGTGCGGCACAATCCACCCCCGTACTACCAGTCGCTCAGCGCGTCTTGCCCGGCCAACGACGTGCCGTTCACCCAGTTCCCCACCGACCTGTCCGCCGGGACTTTGCCGACTTTCTCGTTCGTCACCCCCAACCTGATCGACGACACCCACGACGGGTCTGTCGCCGACGGCGACCGATGGCTGCGCACGAACGTGGGTGACGTCGTGTCGAGCCCGGAGTACCGGTCCGGGGATCTTGCCCTCTTCATAACCTGGGACGAGGGAGAAGGAGGCAGCGCCAACAACTGCGCCACCAACACGAGTGACGTCGGCTGCCACGTGGCCACGATCGTGGTCAGCCCGAGCACGCCTGCGGGCACAAGAAGCGCGGTGCTCTTCAACCACTATTCGCTGCTCCGCACCACAGAGGACCTGCTGGGGCTGCCGGCGCTCGGTCAGGCCGCCGGGGCCACCTCCATGGTCTCAGCGTTCAGCCTGTAGCTCCTGCTTCCGTGGCTCCAGTAACTCCGCCTGACAAGCAGGCTCAGCCGAAGCCTTCCACCGCCGCAGGCTGCTCCGCCGTGGCAGGCCCGTTCCGCAGTTTCACCTCGCGCATCAGGAACGACAACACGAAGGCCAAAATCGCGACCGGCAACGCATACAGGAACGCGGTGTCCATGGCGTGGGTGAAGGACTGCAGAGGTCCTTCCGTTCTGCCGTAGAGCTGCACGTAGTGAGCGGCGTGGGTCTTCTCCTGGAGGACGAGAACCGCTCCCAGGACCGCTGCTCCTATCGCACCTCCGAGCGTCCGGAAGAAGGTGACCGAAGCGGTCCCCGCGCCCATGTGCTCGCGCGGGATTGCGTTTTGAACCGCAAGCACGAGCACCTGCATGAACAACCCCAGGCCGAGCCCGATGATCAGGAGCATCAAAGCGAGGATCCACCCCGAGGTACTGACGGTGATGGTCGTCATGAGCCCGATACCGGATGCGAGGATTGCGGTTCCCGAGACGACGAACGCCTTGTAACGGCCGTAACGGGAGATCAACCGGCCGCTTGAGATCGACGTCAACAACATCCCGGCCAGCATCGGTAGAAGCCTGAATCCCGACAACGTCGGGCTGATCCCGCGAACGGTCTGGAAGTACAGAGGCAGGAACAGCAGAGCGCCGAACATCACCGAGCCGGTGATGAAGCCGAGCACGTTGGCGACCGTGAACACCCGGTTGCGGAACAGCGCGAGCGGGATGATCGGCTCGCTGGCGCGGGCCTCCCACCAGACGAACGCGGCGATAAGCGCGATCCCCACCCCACCCAACAACACCGACGTGGAGGTCAGTCGAGCGGCGGTTCCGGCATCCTGGACACCGACGAGGAACAGGGACACACCGGCCACGATGAGCAGAGCGCCCAGCACGTCGACCTTCGACCTGCGCGGCACTTGGTCGAGCTGCAGCACCCGGTTGATCACGAATAGGGCGACTGCCCCGATGGGAATGTTCACGTAGAACACCCAACGCCATGAGGCCTGGTCGACGAAGAAGCCCCCGATCAGGGGCCCGATCACGCTGGAAACCCCGAAGACTGCGCCGAAGTATCCCTGGTAACGGCCCCTCTCGATGGGGGGTATTACGTCCCCGATGATGGCGAACGCAAGGGTTAGCAGCCCGCCGGCCCCCAGGCCCTGGACCCCGCGGAAAAGGATCAGCTGGTACATGTTCTGCGAAAGCCCCGAAAGCGCGCTCCCAATCAGGAACAGGACGATCGCCGCTTGGAATATGCGCTTCCGGCCGAATTGGTCGCTGATCTTGCCGTAAAGCGGGGTGCTTGCTGTCGAAGTGAGCAGGTAGGCGGTGACGACCCAGCTGTAGAGGTCCAGTCGGTGGAAGTCCCGGCTGATCGTCGGAAGTGCGGTGGACACGATGGTCTGGTCGAGCGAAGCGAGCAGAAGCCCGAGCATCAACCCGGACATGATCAAAAGGATCTGCCGGCGGGAGTATCCGTTGGCGTTAACCGCCGGCGCGGCGATCGTCGCGGCCGTCATTTGCGCGACCCTCTCGCCAGGGACAGCTTGGGAAGCGGCGCGGACAGTCCCGCAGCCAGTTGCCTGAACGCTTCGTCGAGCAAGGTCTGGTAGCCCGGTCGCCCGGGCAGTCCCGTCCACCGCAACAAGGCCACCCGGCACGCCACACAGGCGGCGCTCACGAGCAGGCTGGGGTAGACGTCACGGTCGGGGTTCTGGCCCACCCGTTCGGCGACGGCGGAAACGAGAGCCTGCTCGACCGAGTCGAACGCGGCCGCCACCGCGGCGCGAAGGACCGGCTCGCGGCGCACCAGGTCCCCGACGCGGAGCGCGTCGGCCCGATCGGTCACCCTTGCGGCGAGGTCCTCCTCCATGACGCGCTGCAGGGCAGTCAGGGCGTCCTCGTCCTCCGGACGGGCGAGCAACGCCAGGCGCATGCGGTCAGGCCGATCCGGGTCGTGGTTCAGGATCGCTTCCTCTTTGGAGGAGAAATACGACCAGAACGTGCGAGGGGCGACACCGGCCTGCTCGCTGATCGCCTCGATGGTGGCGCCGGCGAGCCCTTGCCGCTCGACCAGTTCGAGGGCCGAGCGGTGGATCGCCTGCCTCGTCGCTAGTTTCTTGCGTTCCCGCAGGGGCGGGGCAACCGCAGTCATGTTTCAACTTTATCGGAAAAAAACTGCACACCGTGCAAAAAAGCGCACTGCGCAATCATCCTGCCTGTCCCACGAGGGGGTCGAGTCCCGTCCAACGGAACCGTCAACAAGGAGCGACCGGTGCCGGTTGCTAGCGTCCCGCAGCCGATGACAGGCACTTTGGACGAAGGCACATTGGACCAGAGCACACGGGACCAGAGCACATTGGGCCAGACGACATGGGACCGTGAGTGCGACGTACTCGTCGTGGGCTCGGGTGGGGGTGCGCTCGCCGGCGCGCTGATCGCAGCCAGCCGCGGCATGCGCACGATAGTCATCGAGAAAACAGACCAATTCGGAGGCACCACCGCCTACTCCGGAGGGGGCCTCTGGATCCCGCTCAGCCCGCCCAACCAGCGAGCCGGGGTGCCCGACTCCCCGGAGATCCTCGAGCAGTACCTGGACGCGACCGTAGGCCGGGACCGTATGGAGATGCGTGACGCCTACCTGGCCGCCGGGCCGGGGGTCATCGAGGAGTTGGAGACCAACCCCTGGCTCGAGTTCGAGTGGCGTGCCTTCCCGGACTACTTCTGCGAGAAGCCGGGAGCGCTGCCCGACGGCCGGTCGATCTACGCGCTCAACTTCGACGCCACCGGGCACGAGAAGGTCATCGAGAACCTGCGCCAGCCTCTCCCCCTCGAGAAGGGAGGCTGGATCGAGCCATTCCCGATCATGTTCGGCGGCAGGGCTCTACTCGCCCGGCTCCTCGTCGCGCTCTCCGAAACCGACGCTGCGCTCGAGCTCGGGACGAGTCTCGAGTCGCTGGTCGTCGAGGATGGCCGGGTCATCGGCGCGGTGGCGACAACGGACTCGGGGCGGATGCGGATCCGCGCCGAGCGTGGCGTGCTTCTCGCCGCGGGCGGGTTCGAGCGCAACCCCGACATGCGCCGGCGCTACCAGGCGCCCTTGGCGGCGGACTGGACTCTCGGCGCGCCCGGAAACACAGGGCGTCCTTTGCAGGCCGCCATCGAGGCCGGAGCGTCAGTGGAGCTTCTGGACGAGTGTTGGTGGGCACCCGGGCTGGTACTGCCCGACGGAAGCGTGTCTTTCAGGCTTTTTGAGAGGGGAAAGCCCGGGGGGATCATCGTCAACGGTGCCGGCGAGCGGTTCGCCAACGAGTCCTGGCCGTATGACCGGTTCGGGCGGGCGATGCTCGAAGGTAACGCACGGGGCGTTTCCCATATCCCGTGCTGGTTCGTCGTAGACCAGCAGCACGTGGACAAGTACGGGTTCGCAACGGCCAGGCCCGGAAAAGAAATCGACCAGGAGTGGCTCGACAGCGGCGCGGTCGTGAAGGCGAACACTCTGGAAGAACTGGCCGAACGGCTGGAGGTCCCGGTTGGAGGCCTGTCCAAGACGGTCGAGGTCTTCAACGAGGACGCCCGCAAGGGCACGGACCCGCGCTTCCAGCGAGGGGAGACCGCGTTCGACAAGTTCTTCGGCGACCCCAAGCACGAGCCCAACCCCAACCTCGGCCCGCTCGAAACGGCTCCCTACTACGCCTGGAAGGTGCAGCCGGCCGACCTCGGGACCAAGGGCGGGGTGCGGTGCGACCCCAGCGGCAGGGCCCTGCGGGAGGACGGCACGGTCATCCCGGGCCTGTACGCCGCAGGTAACACCATGGCCTCTTGGACCAATCGGTGCTATCCCGGACCGGGTTCGCCGATCGGATCGTGTGTGGTGTTCTCGGCTCTCGCCGTAAGGGACATGTCGACTACATAGTCCAATAGCAGCCTGACCCCACAGGTGGGGCCAGAAGTAACCCGCGCCGGGGGATCGCGACCTGTGCCCGGTAGCCTTGGGCCATGTGCGGGATAGTCGCGGTCCTACCCCGAGCTTCCAGCCGGCAGGCGCCTGATCCCGCCGAGGTTCTGGCCGTCCTCAACGAGGTCGAGCAGACCCTGTCGGCTGACGGCCTCGCCGGCGGGGACGTGATCGCCCTCCGGAACGCATGCGAGCGGCTGGTCGAGACCGACCGCTCGCTCCGCTCCACCCCGGGCCTTCGCTGCCTGCTTGGTACCGAGGGGCTGATAGAGGACATCGCCGCCGTGACCGCCCGTATCGGGAAGCTGCTGGCCGGGCTCGAGTTGTGGCTCGACACCGCAGCGCAGGATCTCGCACCTGCTTTACAGGAGGAGCTGAACGCCACCCTGGTCGGCCTCAAGGACGCCTGGTGGGCGATCGACCGGGACCGCCTCGGGATGGCCCGTGCGGTGGGCGAGCTTCGCTCGACGGTGACCACCGGCGACTCCGGCGACGGGCCCACCGGCCAGAGCCTCACCGGCTGGTGGGCTATCCAGGTCGCCCTCTCGTCGCTGGACCGGCTGGAAGTGCGCGGACGCGACTCGGCCGGCGTGCACGTGCTCGTAACCGGGCACGGCCTCGACCTCGACGACCCCGACGTCCTCGAGCGGATAGCTGCGCGCGCCGCCGACCCCCTGTTCACCGCCGGCGCGGTCCGGGTCCAGGACGGGTGCTTAAGCTTCGTGTACAAGGCGGCGGCCGAGATCGGCGAGCTCGGAGACAACGT
>CAZCCS010000067.1:0-11885 GCA_964497005.1 uncultured Acidimicrobiaceae bacterium
GAAGATAACGCCGCCGACCATCGTCGCTAGTCCGGTGGCCTTCATGGTGTACTGCGGCCAGATCCGGCTCCCCTTGATGTTGGTCTCGGTCTTGCCGGGACCGGGGAAATCGCTGTGTTTCTGTCTCCACAGGATCATGAGGTGGGCGGTGAGCAGCCCGACAATGAGCGCGGGGAAGATGAACTCGTGGATGATGAACAGCCGGGTTATGAAGATGTCACCCGGGTACCGGCCTCCCCACACGTCGTAGGCCAGCCAGGTCCCTACGAACGGGATGCCCTCGACGATGGAATAGATGACCCGGAGGCCGGTGCCTGACAGCAGATCGTCGGGAAGGGAGTAGCCGGTGAAACCCTCCAGCATGACGGTAAGCCACAAGGTAAGGCCGATGATCCAGTTGATCTCGCGAGGCTTGCGGAAGGCGCCGGTGAAGAAGACCCGGCACATGTGGAACACCACCGCTGCCAAGAAGACGAGTGCCGCCCAGTGATGCGCTTGGCGGATCACCAAGCCGAAGCGCACGTTGAACGAGATGTCCAGCACCGACTGGTAGGCGGCGCTCATGTGCTGCCCGACGAGGGGGTGGTATACGTAGCCGCTCGTTGGCGCGTACACCACATCTTGTGACGACGGGACAAAGAAGAACGTCAGGTAGACGCCAGTGATGATGAGCACGATCAGCGAGTCCAACGCCACCTCGCCGACCATGAACGACCAGTGATCGGGGAAGATCTTGTCCAGGACGCTGGTCAGAAAACGCGACGACCCGAACCGCTCATCGACGGTATCGAACCCGGACTTCCCGAGAGAGAAGCGCTTCTGCGCCGCTGCGCGTTCCTGAGTGGTGCTCATTACTTACGATTCCAGAAGCCGGGACCGACCGGTTCGGTGTAGTCGCTCTGAGACACAAGGTAGCCTTCGGCGTCCACCGTCAGCGGAAGCTGAGGCAAAGAGCGTGACGCCGGCCCGAACACCGGATTGCAGTCTTGGAGGACATCGAAGGTCGACTGGTGGCAGGGGCATACCAGCTGGTGGGTTTCGACGTTGTAGAGGCTGGCGGGGCATCCGGCGTGGGTGCAGATCTTCGAAAACGCGACCAGGCTGCCGACGTTCCAGCCCACCCGCTGCGGGGGAATCTTGAAAGGGGCGTCACCGACATTGATCAGAAGGGTCGGGCTCAGCCCGTCGTCGACGTTTCCGTTCGGGAAGACGGTCAGGATCCCGTTGACCGGCAGGTCTGAGGGCCTGATCGGGCGGCCGTCCTCGCTGGTGAGCCGGACGCCCGGACCCCACAACGTGTGATACAGGTTCCGGTGCGGCCGGGGCCCGAGCGACGCCAGCGGGAACAGAGCGGCGAGGCCGAACGCCCCACCGACTGCTCCGAGCATCTTGAACAGGAACGGCCGGCGCGCGATCGGCTCGATCCCCCGGGACAACGACTCCGCCACCGCGACCCGATCGCCCTCCGGCGAAACGTCATGATGCCCGCGGCTGGCGATGACCTCCCGGTTGGGCAGCAGGTCCCGGCCCCACATGACGAATCCGACGCCGAGGCCCACGAGCGCCACCGCCCACAGCACGCCCTCGACCTGGGTCTGCCCCCCGGCGACGTAGACCCACGCCAGCCCGATCGACGCGAGCAGGGTGAGGGTCCAGCAGAACGCGATCCGCAGCTCCGCTCGGCGAGCGGCACGGGGATCGTCCTCGTAACGCCAGTGGCTGTCGTCCTGGCCCCTCGGGACGTCCTCGGGCCACGGGTCGCCGGGGTCGATCCCGAAATGCCGGGGGTTGTCCGCCATCGGGAGCCTGGCGTCGTCGTCGCCGGCCAAAGCCGAGTGCTCGTCGGTGGTCCTCATCCTCTGGTCCCGATCATGCGCGCCGCGAAGAGGAGTACGCAAAATCCGGCGAGGATGCCGACGAATCCCTCAGCGACCGGACCGAAGTGGGTGATTCCGAACCCGCCTTTGTTGTTCGGCTGGTGCAGGTATTGGACGTAGTGGGCGATCGCGGAGACCTGGTCGTCGCTGAGCTGGTTGGGCCCGATGATAGGCATCGGCATGGGCCCGATCCGCATCGCTTCCGCAGCTTGAATGATGTTGGCGTTGTGGAGGCTGGGCACCACGTTGCCCTTGGAGAGCATCCCGCCGGATCCCGCTGCCTGGTGGCACTGGGCGCAGTTGATCGCGAACAGCTGCTGACCCTCCGACAGCGTTACGCACCCGGGAGAAGGCGTCGCTGTCGCACAAAGCGGTGTGATGGTGGGAATGTCCGGGCCGTGCTGGCCGTTGCCGGTTATCTCGGGCAGGGCGTTGATGTACGCGTCGAGCTGCCCGATCTCCTGATCGGTGAAGTAGGGGTGATGCCGGAGCGGCTCGTTGGCGGGGTTGTTGAGCGGCATGCGCCCGGTGGTCAGGTAGAAGTCCGCCGCCGCGGCCCCGACGTTGACGAGCGGCGGGGCACCGGGGACGCCACCTTGTCCTTGGTATCCGTGGCAGCTCTCGCAGTGCTGTACGAACAGGTTGGCCCCCGCGGCGATGTCCGCGGGATCGGTGCTCACGGTCGCGGGCTGCCCGTGGGCCGACCCGCCGCTCAGGAAAAGCAACGAGCACGCGAGGATCCCGAGCCCCATCAGGGCTGAAGGAATCGCGAAGCGCCGGCGCGACAAGCGGGTCAAAGACAGGCGGCCCAAAGACGAGCGGAAGAGAGTCGAGATCACTTGAGAACGAAGATAACGAGGAACAGGGCCACCCACACCACATCGACGAAGTGCCAGTAGTACGACAGGAACTCGATGGGCGGGACCGTGCGGTGCCCGAAGCGGCTGGTCTTCATGACCCTTATACCGATCAGGATCATGCCGATGAGCCCGCCGGCCACGTGGAGGAAGTGGAAGCCGGTCAGCGTGTAGAAGGCCGAGCTGTAGGCGTCCTTGCTGATGGGGAACGGCCGGCCGAGGTAGTCGGAGATCTGCATCCCCTCGAACAGCCCGCCGAGCACGAACGTCATCGCCAGCCACCCGAGGAAACCCCAACGGGACCCCTTGATCGCACGGTGAACCCCGTACTGCATGGTGAACGAGGACAGCACCAGGAGGATGGTCGCGACCAGGACCGGGGGGACGTCGAGGGTGTCTCCCGTGGGCGGCCAGGGATGGGTGGCCGCCCGGAGGCTGAAGAAGGCCGCGAACAGCCCGGAGAAGAACATCAGCTCCGACGCCAGCCAGACGAACACCCCGACGTTGAGGAGGGCCGGCCGGTACCTGGCTGGATCTACCGGCCTGACCGCCGGCGGCGGCGCGAGCGCCGCGGCGCCGCCTGAGGTGGAGATCGCAGTCACTGGGCCATATTTCTACACAACACCGCCGGCAGGATCCCAATCCGCCCCGGCGGTATCGTAGAAGGCGCATGAAGCCGGTCGAGGTGTTGACACAGGCGACGTTCGAGCCGATTCCGACCGCGCTGATCTGCCTCACCCTCGCCTGGTACGTGTGGTCCGTCCGCCGGCTGGCCCTGCGGGGCAGGACGTGGCCGGTGGCGCGCACGGCCTCCTTCGTGGTCGCCGAAATCCTCCTCGCCGTGGGCCTCCTCTCGGGGATCAGCGCGCACGACGAAAACTTCGGCGTTCACACCATCCAGCACATCCTCATCGGGATGGTTGCGCCGGTGTTCTTCGCGCTGTCGGCGCCGATCACCCTGGCGCTGCAGGCAAGCCCTCGCCCCGTGCAGACCGCGATCATCAAGGTGCTGCACAGCCCGGTGGGCCGGCTCGTGTCGAACCCGGTGTTCACCTGGGCGTTCTACGGCATCTCCATCTTCGGGTTGTACTTCACCAGCCTCTACGCCATCACCCTCCGAAACGACACGGTTCACAACCTGGTGCACCTTCACCTGATCCTGGCCGGATGCTTGTTCTGGTGGCCTGCGATCGCGGTCGATCCGTTGCCTAGACGAATTAGCTACGGCGCGCGCATCGGATACCTGATGCTCGCACTTCCCTTCCACACCATCCTCGGCATGGCCCTTGACAGCCAGACGACAAGGATCACGCCGACGACACCCTTGTCCGATCTGCACATGGGCGGCGGGCTCATGTGGGTAGCGGGCGAGGCCCTCGGCGTCGTCGGCACCCTGGCCGTCCTCGTGCAATGGCTGCGCGCTGACGAGCGAGCCGCGAAGCGCACCGACCGTGCGTCCGAGGAGTTGGCGGTTCAGCAACTGGCTTACTGGAGGGCCACCCGCGAGGCGGCTGCGAGGGCCGTCTCCAACTAGCCCACCAAGCCCTTCGCGTGATCGAGCTCGAAAACCTCCTAGCTGCCCGGGACCGGGTGAAGGACGTGATCCGGCCTACGCCTGTCGACAGGTCGGAGTCTTTGTCGAAGCTGGCGGGAAGACCGGTGTTGCTGAAACCCGAGCACCAGCAACGGACCGGCTCGTTCAAGATCAGGGGCGCTTACAACCGGATCTCCCGTCTGCCGGAAGGGGTCCCCGTCGTCGCTGCGTCAGCCGGCAACCACGCTCAGGGGGTGGCTCTCGCCGCTTCACTGACCGGGCGGCTGGCGACGATCTTCATGCCCCGCAACGCCGCGCTGCCGAAGGTAGAGGCCACCCGCGAGTATGGCGCGACCGTGCGGCTCGAGGGCGAGGTCGTCGACGACTGCATTGCCCTGGCTCAGGAATTCGCCGCCGACACGGGTGCGGTCTACGTTCCCCCCTTCGACGACCTCGACGTGATCGCCGGCCAGGGCACCGTGGGGCT
This sequence comes from uncultured Acidimicrobiaceae bacterium, assembly GCA_964497005.1. Lineage (GTDB taxonomy): Bacteria > Actinomycetota > Acidimicrobiia > Acidimicrobiales > Palsa-688 > DASUWA01. The sequence continues at coordinate 4,756 of CAZCCS010000067.1, forward strand.
CGAGTTGCTGGAGGAGGCTCCGGAAGCGGAGGTGATCGTGGTCCCGGTGGGTGGCGGCGGGCTCGTGAGCGGCGTGGGCGCCGCTGTGGCGCTTAGCCAACCCCCGTCCTCGTCCGGAAAACGCCCGCGGGTCGTCGGCGTGGAGGCGGCGGGCGCCCCGACGCTCACCGAGGCGCTGGCCGCCGGCCGGCCGATCACGCTGCCGCGTCTGGCGACGATGGCAGACGGGATCTCCGTGGCGCGCTGCAGCGACCTCACCCTGTCTCTCACCGACCGCTTCGTCGACGAGATCGTCACCGTCGACGAAGAGGAGATCAGCCAGGCGATGCTGCTGCTGGTCGAGCGCGCGAAGGCGGTCGTGGAACCCTCGGGTGCGGCGTCGCTTGCGGCGATACTCAACAGGCGGCTTCCCGGTGCCGGCCCAGCCGTCGCTGTTCTGTCAGGAGGCAACGTCGATCCGCTGCTGCTCACCAAGCTGATCGAGCACGGCCTCGCCTCGGCGGGCCGCTACCTGACCCTGAGCATCGTGATGGCCGACCGGGTTGGGGCTCTTGCCGCGCTCACCACCCAGCTCGCGCGCCTCGGGTTGAACGTGCTGGACGTCGAGCACCATCGAAGCGGCCGCGACCTGGCGGTTTCCGAGGTCGAGGTTCAGGTCACCGTCGAGACGAGAAACCTGGCGCACCACGACGAGGTGGTCGCCGCTCTGACCGAGGCCGGCTACCGGGTCGAGCGGGCCGGCTGAACCCTTCCGTTCAGACCATCGCCGTCGTAGCTGACCTTCCAAAGGCAAAGCCCGTGCGGCGGGGCCATCTGGCCGGCGGCTTGGCGTGAACGGGACCGGAGGATGAACGCCATGTCGCCGGCCCGTTTTTTTCCGAGGCCTATGTCTACAAGCGTTCCGACGACGGACCGCACCATCTGATGGCAGAACGCCGACGCCTCTATCTCGAAACGCAGCATCGAGTCGCCGAGATCCACCCAGCGCGCATCGCGCACCCGCCTCACCAGCGACGCGTCCCGCGCGGGCGGGCGCCGGCAGAAGGAAGAGAAGTCGTGCTCGCCTATCAGCGGATCGCAGGCGAGGCGCATCGCCGCCAGGTCGAGCGGCTCCGGAACGTGCCACGCGGTCCGTGACGAAAACGGATCCGCCACCCGATCGTTGCGCACCGTGTACCGGTAGGTTCGCGCCCTCGCCGACCGCCGGGCGTCGAAACCCTCAGGTGCGATCGAAAGCTCCCTGACCGAGATCGCCGGCCGCAGCGCCCGATTCAGCGACCTCTGCAACGACGCGGGGTCGACATCGGCCCGCGCCTCGAAGCTCACCACCTGCCCCCACGCGTGCACGCCGGCGTCGGTCCGGCCGGCGCAGGTCAGCTCGACGGTGTGGCGCAGCGCCCGTTCCAGGGCGGAGCAGATCGCGCCGGCGACCGTCGGCACGCCCGGCTGCAACGCGAAACCGTGGAAACCGGTTCCGTCGTAGGCGACGACCATACGCATACGCACGGTCGGTGTCGTCGTGACCGATCCCGCGGCCTCAGGCCCGGCATCGTCGGAAAAAAGAGTCAGGGCCGCGCCCCCGAGCGACCTACTGGACGAACTCGATGCGCGCCATCGGGGCGTTGTCCCCATGGCGCGGTCCCAGCTTGAGGATCCGGGTGTACCCGCCGGCGCGGTCGGAGTATCGGGGGCCGATTTCGCTGAAAAGCTTGTGCGACATGTCCTTGTCCCGGATGAAGGCAACGACCTGGCGCTGCAGGTGCACCGCCTGATCCGGGTCGGCGCTCGCCTTCTTCGCCTTGGTGACGCACTTCTCCACCACCGGGCGCAGCGCCTTGGCCTTCGCCTCAGTGGTGACGATCGCCTCCGCGGCGATGAGCGACGCGACGAGGTTGCCCATCATCGCCTTCTGGTGCTCGGAGTCCCCGCCGAAGCGGGGACCCTTCCTCGGACGGCCGGGAAGCGTCGTCATCGTCAGGCGCCCTTTGTGCGCAGGGACAAGCCCCGTTCGTCGAGCTTCTGGATGACCTCGTCGAGAGACTTCTGGCCGAAGTTGGTGATCGCGAGAAGGTCTTCCTCGGTCTTTTGAACCAGCTCGCCGACGGTGTTGATCTGGGCGCGCTTCAGGCAGTTGCGGGGACGCTCGGACAGGTCGAGCTCTTCGATGAGAAGGTCGAGGTCCGGCGATCCGCTGGTCACCGACCCGACGTCGCCGAGCTCGAGACCCTGAGGGCTGTCGCTCATGTCCGCGACGAGTGCGACGAGCGAGCGCAGCGTGTCGCCGGCGGAGGCCAGAGCCTCGCGCGGCGAGATCGATCCGTCGGTCGTGATGTCGAGGACGAGACGGTCGTAGTTGGTCGACTGCTCGACGCGGGTCGGTTCCACGCTGAAGGCGGCCACCCGGATGGGCGAGAAGATCGAGTCGACCGGGATCACGCCGATGGTCGAGGACTTCTTGTTGCGGTCCGCGGACACGTAGCCGCGGCCACGCTCAACGGTGATGTCCGCAGCAAGACGGCCCTTGGAGTTCACGTTCGCGATGACCAGCTCCGGGTTGAGGATCTCGACGTCGGCGGTGGTGATGATGTCGCCGGCGGTGACCGTCGCCGGGCCGCGCACGTCGAGCCTGAGGGTCACCGATTCGTCGGTTTCCACCCGGAGGACGATGTCCTTCATGTTCAAGATGATGTCGGTGACGTCGTCCTTCACGCCGGGCAGGGTCGTGAACTCGTGAAGGGCTTCGTCGAAGCGAACCTGGGTGACCGCTGCGCCGGGGATCGACGAAAGAAGGGTGCGGCGAAGAGCGACGCCGAGGGTATGACCGAAGCCGGGCTCGAGCGGACCGATCGAGAACCTCTGTCGGTTGCCTTCCTGCTCGCCTAGGGCTTCTACGTTCGGACGTTGGATGATCAGCATGTTGTCCTGTGCTTCCTGGTCGTTTGCTGGCCTACTTGGAGTAGAGCTCGACGATTAGCGACTCTCGTACCGGGACGTCGATGTGCTCCCGTAGGGGGTTGTCGAGGATCGTCACCTGCAACCCGCCATCTCCTGCTTCCAGCCACGGTGGTACGAGGCGGTCGAGGGTGTCGAGGTTGTGCCGAACGACGATCATCGAACGGGCCTTGTCTTTCAAGGATACGACATCGCCCTTGCGCAACCGGTAGCTCGGGATGGTGACCCTCTTCCCGTTCACGAGCACGTGGCCGTGGCGGACGAATTGGCGGGCCTGGGCGCGGCTCGCTCCCCAGCCGGCGCGGTAAGCAACGTTGTCGAGGCGCATCTCGAGCATGCGAAGCAGGTTCTCGCCGGTGATCCCCTGCTGACGGTTCGCCTCTTCGTAAAGGTTGTGGAACTGCTTCTCGAGGACGCCGTAGATGCGGCGGGCCTTCTGCTTCTCCCGAAGCTGCGTCAGGTACTCCGAACCCTGGCGCATCCGGTCACGGCCGTGCTCGCCAGGTGGGTATGGCCGGCGCTCGATCGGGCACTTCATCGAGTCGCACTTGGGCCCCTTGAGGAACAGCTTCATCTTCTCCCGCCGGCAAAGGCGGCACACCGGCCCGGTGTAGCGAGCCATCAGATCCCCTCCTGCCTAGACACGACGGCGCTTCTTCGGACGGCAACCGTTGTGCGGGATCGGCGTGATGTCCTTGATCCCAGCCACCTCGATCCCGGTGTTCATGAGCGAGCGGATGGCGGTCTCCCGTCCCGAACCCGGGCCCTTCACCAGAACTTCGACCTTCCTGACACCGTGCTCCATCGCGCGACGGGCGCACGCCTCCGCCGCGAGCTGGGCCGCGAAGGGGGTGGACTTGCGGGAACCCTTGTAGCCGACGTTTCCCGCCGACGCCCATGCCAGGACGTTGCCCTCGGGGTCGCTGATCGAGACGATGGTGTTGTTGAACGAACTCTTGATGTGCGCCACCCCGAAGGTGACGTTCTTTCGCTCTCGGCGGCGGGGACGGCGCCCGCCTGGCTTCGGCTTTGCCATTTTCTCCTAGGACTGCTCTTTCATCGGGTTTGTCAGGCTCATCGGGTCTGTCAGGCTCATCGGGCCGGGGATGTGGGGGCGATCCCGGCCACGCCTCGCTCGCGGACTTCTGCCCGCCGGCGCCGGGAGGTGTCGGTGATCAGTGCTTGCGGACCTTCTTCTTGCCCGCGACGGTCTTCTTCGGTCCCTTGCGGGTCCGGGCGTTGGTGTGGGTCCTCTGTCCGTGGACCGGCAGCCCCCGGCGGTGCCGGACCCCCTGGTAGGAGCCGATCTCCATCTTGCGCTTGATGTCCTGGGACACGTCGCGGCGCAGGTCGCCTTCGACCTTCAGGTTCGCGTCGATCCAGTTCCGCAGCCGGGTGACTTCTTCGTCGGTCAGGTCCCGGACCCGGGTGTTGGGGTCGATGCCGGTCGCCTCGGCGACCTTGGAAGCCTGGGTGTCGCCGATCCCATAGATGTAGGTGAGGGATGTCGCGAGCTTCTTCTCCCGGGGGATGTCGACTCCTGCGATGCGTGCCATGGCGAGCTTCCTTCTAGCCCTGGCGCTGCTTGTGGCGTGGGTTGGTGCAGATCACCATGACCCGCCCGTGACGGCGGATTACCTTGCAGTGCTCACAGATTGGCTTGACGCTAGGACGTACTTTCACAACGCTTTCCTTGTGGTCCTACGGACCTGTGACCCAGGGACCGGGATAGTTGGGACCGCGCCCGCGGCAGACCGCCTCGGGCCGGCGAATCATCCTACTACGTATCGTGGCTAACCGTCCATCGGGGCGCCGGCGGGTGCCGTGACGACCCCGAAGCCCCTCGGTCAGTCCCCAAGCGTCAGGACCTCCGGCCCGCCCTCGGTCACTGCGATGGTGTGCTCGAAGTGCGCCGAAAGACCACCGTCTGCCGTCACTACGCTCCAGCCGTCTTCCAGCAGGCGGGTCCCGGGACCCCCCGTGTTGACCATCGGCTCGACCGCGAAGACCATCCCCGACTTCATAACCGGGCCGGGCCTGCCCGGCCAGTAGTTCGGGACCTGCGGGTCCTCGTGCATGGCGGTGCCGATGGCGTGGCCGACGTACTCGCGCACCACGGAGAATCTTGCGTTCTCCACGACCTCCTGGACGGCGCGGCCCACTTCGTGAAGGCGGTTCCCGTCCTTCATGACCTCGATCCCAGCCCACAGGCTCTCCTCGGTCACCCGGATCAGCCTCTCGGCCAGCGGGCTGATCTTCCCGACGCCCATCGTGAACGCGGCGTCCCCGTGGTAGCCCTCCACAATCGCTCCGCAGTCGATCGAGATTATGTCGCCCTCTTCGAGCCGGCGAGGCCCGGGGATCCCGTGAACGATCATGTTGTTCGGCGAGGCGCAGATGACCGCCGGGAAGCCGTGGTAGTTCAAGAAGTTCGATTTGGCGCCCCGCCGTTCCAGCACCTCGCGGGCAACCCGGTCCAACTCGGCCGTGGTCACGCCGGGGCGCACCGCCTCCCGGGTCGCCTCGTGCATCTCGGCGACGACCTTGCCGGCCTTGCGCATCTTGGCGATTTCGTCATGTGTGCGGCGCACCCGCCCATTGAACACCGCCCGGGCGTCTTCTCGCGCCAACGCGAACGCGCTAGTTGCCGTCCACCACCGCCCCCGCCTCACGCTTCCGGTCGATCTCGTCGACGACCCGACCGGTGACCTCGTCGGGACTCCCGCTCCCGTCGACGACGGTCAGCAGCCCCCTCGACTTGTACCACTGGATCAGCGGGGCGGTCTCCCGCTCGTACAGCTCCAGGCGCCGGCGGATGGCCGCCACGGTGTCGTCATCGCGCTGGACGACCTCGCCGCCGCAGACGTCGCAGATCCCGTCGACTCTGGGTGGGTTGTCGACCACGCTGTAGTTGGCGCCGCAGTCCGAGCACACCCGGCGACTGGCGAGGCGGGCCAGCACCTGGTCGGTGTGCACTTCCAGGTCGATCACCAGATCGAGATCCCTCGGGTAGAGCATCTCGGCGAGCGCCTCTGCCTGGTGAACCGTGCGAGGGAACCCGTCGAGGATGAACCCGCGGTTCGTGGTATCCCCCCGGGTTAATCGCTCCCGGACCATCCCGATGACGATCTCGTCAGGGACGAGCTCTCCCGCGTCCAGGTACTGGCGAGCCTTCTCCCCGAACTCGGAGCCGGACCTGACCGCTGCCCGGAACGTGTCCCCGGTGGACACGTGAGGGACAACGTAATGACGCGACAGCCGCACCGCCTGCGTGCCCTTGCCCGCCCCCTGCTTGCCGAGGACGACCAATCGGGCACCGGGGTTCAACTTCCCGGCCTCCGAGGTGTTGCGGGCACTACTTCAGGAAGCCCTCGTAGTTGCGCAGCATCAGTTGGCTGTCGACCTGCTTCATCGTCTCGAGGGCGACGCCAACGGCGATCAGGATCGTGGTCCCGGCGAACGGATAGTTCTGGATGTTCCAGATCGCCAGAAAGATCGAAGGCAACAGGGCGATTCCGGCGAGCCAGAGGGATCCTGGGAGAGTGATGCGGTTCAGGATGCCCTGCAGGTGCCGCTCGGTAGGAGGTCCGGGCCGGATCCCGGGGATGTACCCGCCTTGCTTGCGGATCACTTCGGCCTGCTGGTGCGGGTCGAAGGTGATCGCCGCGTAGAAGTACGCGAAACCGAGGATCAGGAGGCCGTAAAACAGGATGTACCAAATGTCGTTCGGACGGGCGAGGTGGACGCTTATCCACGTTTGGACGGTCTTCCAGAACCCGTGGCTCGGCAGGACGTTGGAGATGAGGATCGGGAAGTAGAGGACCGAGCTGGCGAAGATGATTGGTACCACCCCACCCGTGTTCACCTTCATCGGGATGTAAGTGCTCTGACCCCCATACATTCTTCGGCCGACGACCCGTTTGGCGAAGGTGACGGGAATTCTTCGTTGCCCCTGCTCGATGAACACGATGGCGACCAGCAGCGCCAGCGATATGGCCAGGATGACCCCGAACTTGACCCATCCGGCCTCCACCTTCACCGAGGCGCCCCCCGATGGGATGGTCGCCACCACGTTGGTGAAGATGAGGACCGACATGCCCTGCCCGATACCTCGCTGGGTGATCAGCTCGCCGAGCCACATCACGACCACGGTTCCGGCGGTCATCGTCAGCACGATG
>CAZCCS010000068.1:0-11847 GCA_964497005.1 uncultured Acidimicrobiaceae bacterium
GGGCTCCGGCCCCCGACAACCCCACAGTTGGGGGGCTCCGGCCCCCGACAACCCCCCGGATAGGCTCGGGGACCCGCACCGATTCTTGACAACCCGCAAATCGAAACACTCGAAGAGGAGATCGCCGTGGCTGACGGCAACAGGCAGCGCATCCGCATCCGGCTGAAGGCCTACGACCACGAGATCCTCGACCAGTCGACGAAGAAGATCGTCGAGACGGTGCTGCGGACCCAGGCCAAGGTGCGAGGCCCGGTCCCGCTGCCAACCGAGCGCAACCGGTACACGGTCATCCGCTCGCCCCACAAGTACAAGGACAGCCGGGAGCATTTCGAGATGCGGGTTCACAAGCGGCTGCTGGACATCGTCGAGCACACGCCGAAGACCGTGGACTCCCTTCAGCGGATCGAGTTGCCCGCCGGCGTGGACATCGAGATCAAAATCCAGCAGAACTAGGAGGGGTCGTTCGGCCCTTCCGCTCGTTTCCGGATTTGTGATCCGAGCGCTCGGTTTCTCAACTTGTTGCGTTCGCGCGTCGATCTGGTCTGCGGGTACAGAAGGGGACTCCCGTCCTCCCGGGCGGTGCGCCGTCTTTCGAGGGTCCGGCGCCCGCGCCCGTGGCCCGCGCTCGCGGGTTGGATGGTCGGGATCGCGGCGGCTCGGCCGGCGACTCGGCGACTCGGCGCCTGGGGAGCAGTTTCGTAACACTCGTTCGCGGCGGTTTGCAACGAGTGTGACAAAGATGTCGCCATAGCGCGTTTTTGCAACAATCTTGGCGACTGGCGAATTGGCGTTGTTACGAAACTGCTTCAGCGCGGGGGTCCGGTCGGCTATCCCCGTCCGTGCACGTAGCGTGCCCACCAGGGGCTGACGTCGAATCCCGCCCACGCGGTCAGGTGCGCTGCCAACCCGTCGGTCGTGGCGGATCGGCCGGCGTTGACCCGGTACCACTCCGACATGGCCTGGCGGAGCCGGTCGGCGCCACCGAAGAGGTGGGCCAGGCCGGCGAAGAGCCGGTACCCGTCGGTGTACGCCTCGCGCGGCGTGTGGCGCGCCCACGGGTCGCGGGCGTAGAGCTCGACGGGGGGCTCGTCGAGGCCGAGCTCGGCCACACCGAAGCGCGGTCGTTCGGGGTGCGACGAGGTGGCCCAGGTGGTCCAGGCCTCGTCGATCCAGCCATCGGAGGCCCTCGCCGGCTTCACTCCCCGGCCGAACCAGCTGTGGAACACCTCGTGCTCGAGCGCCGGCACCGACGCGGTCGTGGCGCCGTCGTACTCCATGCCCCGACCCGGTTCCCACAGGAACGCCCAGAAGGTGTCCCCGTGCACCCACGGGCCGTACCGGGCGACCATGTACGCCAACCACGCGGCGATGTCCGCCTCGCAGGCGGCGATGTCGGCGTCGACTTCGAGGTAGCGCCCGCAGACCACGCCGAGCGACCGTTCGCGCCCGGGGAGGGATACGGCGGTTCGCTTGATTTCCATTTGGTCGCTCGGCCCGATGACAAGCATTGGCGACAGAGCAGTGAAGTGAGCGGGGTAACAGATCCTCCACTTCGATCCGCTGGATACCGCGTCGACGCCGGCGGTGTTCGCCAGCAAGGAGTGCGGCCGGTCGCTCGAAACGATTTCTACGTCCAGGTTCAGGGCGAAACGGTCGTGGATGAGCGGGGCGGGCACCCAGGACTCGAGGTAACGGCCGGGGGCCAGGTCGCTCATCCAGAAGTCGAACCTGAGCCCACCGTCCACCCAGTCGAGCGGCTGGGCGTCAACCGCGTCGGGTGTGCCCACCAGGTAGCCGATCTCGAGCCGGTGACGGCTCGCCGGCTCGAGGCTCACGTCCAGGACCCGCAGCTCGGCTCCCGGACCGCCGCCGAGGTCCGTACTCGGAAGCGCCTCGGCGGGGAGGTCCTCTCCGTCCAGCCGAATCCATTCGATCTCCTGGCGGAGGTCGATCACGGGATGCCCGGCCACGTCGCCGGCGAGGAAATCAATCGACGCCTCTCCCGACGCCACCCTTTCGCGGGCGTCGAATCGGAGGACGGCGTCTATCCGCTCCACCTCGGGCACAACAACCCGACGCCCGTCGACAACGGCGGGGTTGGGAGCGAGCAGCTGGGTCACGGCCGTCTAGTTTGACCGATCGGCGGGGCCCAATCGGTCCCCGATTGCCCCTAGTCGGCCGGCTGGCGAGGGAAGGGTTGCGGTTCGCTATACTGGCCAACCGTCCGTTAACCGAGGTCCGCGGGTGTCTGGAAGGGCCTTCCGAGTGAGGAACGCCTCCCCGGAGACCCCGCGGCAGAAAATCTACGAGCGCTCCGCTCGGTGTTTTACCGGGCGGAGCGTCCGCGTGTGAGGCGGTCGGCATCGCCGGCCCCCTCCGCCACGATCCCCGAGAGAGAGCCTGCTGTGCCATCCAAAGCGATAGTCGGCGAAAAAGTCGGCATGACCCAGGTGTGGGACGACCAGAACCGTGCAGTTGCGGTGACCGTCGTCCGGGTGACGCCTGTGCGTGTCGTGCAGCTGAAGACACCTGACCGAGACGGTTACGCCGCGGTCCAGGTGACCTACGGAACCCGCAAGGCGCGGACTCTGAACAAGCCCGAGGCCGGCCACTTCGACAAGGCCGGCGACGGGGTCGACCCCGGCAAGGCGCTCGTCGAGCTGCGGGTCGCCGACTCGGCCGAATACAGCGTCGGGCAGGAGCTCACCGTCGACCTGCTGGCCGTCGGCGACAAGGTCGACGTCACCGCGGTCAGCAAGGGCAAGGGCTTCGCCGGGGGAATGAAGCGCCATAACTTCAAAGGGCAGGGGGCTAGCCACGGTAACCACAAGCACCATCGGGCCCCGGGTTCGGTCGGTGCTTGCGCCACGCCGGCGAGGGTGTTCAAGGGCACCCGGATGGCCGGCCAGTACGGTTCGGCGAAGGTGACCACCTTGAACCTCGAGGTGGTTCAGGCCGATCCCGAGCGGAACCTCCTCCTCATCAAGGGTTCGGTCCCCGGGCCCCGCGGCGGGATGGTCCTGATCCGCGGCGCGGTGAAGGGAGGCAACTGATGGCGATCACCGTTGAAGTTCGCGACGTTTCGGGCGAGACAAGCGGTTCGGTCGAGCTGGACGAGGCGATCTTCGGTATCCAGCCCAACGTGCCGGTCATGCACCAGGTCGTCACCGCGCAGCTGGCCGCAGCCCGGGCCGGCACCCAGAGCACCAAGACCCGGGCTGAGGTTTCGGGCGGCGGGAAGAAGCCGTTCAGGCAGAAGGGAACCGGCCGGGCCCGCCAAGGCTCCGAGCGGGCTCCGCATTTCGCCGGCGGTGGCGTCGCCTTGGGACCCAAACCACGCAGCTACAAACAGCGCACCCCACGGAAGATGGTGCAGCTCGCCTTGCGGTCGGCCTTGTCGGACAGGGCCTCGGAGGGCAAGGTTTTGGTGGTCAGCTCGTGGCCCTGGGAAACGCCGAGCACCAGGGAAGCCAGGTCCGCCCTCGCGGCCCTCGGGCTGGAAGGCAAGGTCCTCGTCGTGCTGTCAAGGGACGACCAGGAGGCCTACAAGTCCTTCCGGAACCTGCAGGACATCCAGATCATCCTCGACGCCGAGCTGAACGCGTACGACGTGCTTTGCAACGACTGGATCGTTTTCACCAGCCAGACGCTGCCCGGTGCCGGCGCCGGCGCCGAAACCGCGGTGGCCGCTCCGGCGGCGGGTGCAGAGAAGACCGCTGCGACCGCCAAGACCGCTGCGGTTGCCTCGGAAGCCAATGACGCCGAGGACGAGGCCGAGGACGGCACAGCTGACGCGGCTGAGACGACTGAGCCGACCGACGCCGGTGAGGCAGCAGAGGAGAGCAGTGATGAGTGATCCCCGCGACGTAATCATCCGGCCGGTCGTTTCGGAGAAGTCCTACGCGCTGCTGGACCAGGGTGTGTACACGTTCGTCGTACGGCCCGACGCGAACAAGACCGAGATCCGCTACGCCGTCGAGAACATATTCGGGGTCAACGTGGTGAAGGTGAACACGCTGAACCGGCCCGGCAAGCGCAAGCGGAACCGCCGCAAGCAGACCTTCGGCAAGCGGCCAGACACTAAGCGGGCGATAGTCACCCTGGCCTCAGGGCAGTCGATCCCGATCTTCGAGGGGAGCTGACAGTGCCTCTACGCAAGCGGAAGCCGACGAGCGCGGGACGGCGCTTTCAGACGGTCTCGGATTTCAGCGAGATCACCAAGGACCGTCCGGAAAAAAGCCTCCTTGCTCCGAAACCAGGCAGCGGCGGGCGAAACTCGTATGGTCGCAAGACGGCTCGCCATCGCGGCGGCGGCCATAAGCAGCAGTACCGCCTGATCGACTTCAAGCGGACCAAGGATGGCGTCCCGGCCACGGTGGCGGCGATTGAGTACGACCCGAACCGCAACGCCCGGATCGCGCTCCTTCACTACCACGACGGCGAGAAGCGTTACATCCTCGCCCCGGCGCGCGTCGCTGTCGGCGACATCCTGCAGAGCGGGCAGGGTTCCGACATCCGGCCGGGCAACGCGCTCCCGATGCGCTACATCCCCGTCGGCTCGGTCGTGCACAACGTCGAGTTGAAGCCCGGAGGGGGAGGAAAGATCGCCCGCGGCGCCGGCATGAGCGTGCAGCTGGTCGCCAAGGAGGGCGACTACGCCACGCTGCGCCTTCCCTCAACCGAGATGCGCCGCGTCCCCATCGACTGCCGGGCGACGATCGGCGAGGTCGGCAACGCCGAGGCCGAGCTGGTCAGCATCGGAAAAGCGGGCCGTAACCGTTGGAAGGGCGTTCGGCCCCAAACCCGTGGCGTGGCAATGAACCCCGTCGACCATCCCCTCGGCGGTGGTGAGGGCAAGAGCTCCGGTGGCCGCCACCCGGTGTCGCCTTGGGGCAAGCCCGAGGGACGTACCCGTGATCGCACGAAACCGTCAGAGAAACTCATCGTCCGCCGCCGGCGCACCCGCGGCGCCCGGAGGTAGTTGTAAATGCCGCGCAGCCTGAAGAAGGGACCCTTCGTCGACGACCATCTGTTGAAGAAGGTCGACGATCTCAACTCACGCAACGAGAAGCGGGTCATCAAGACGTGGTCCCGTCGCTCGACCATCATCCCGGACATGGTCGGCCACACCGTCGCCGTCCACGATGGTCGCAAGCACGTACCGGTCTACATCACCGAGTCGATGGTCGGGCACAAGCTCGGCGAGTTCGCCCCAACCCGCACGTTCCGCTATCACGCCGGCCAGGAACGCCAGGGGAGGCGCTGATGCCCGGTCTCAAGACCAACGAGCGGGAGGGGACCCGGGCAGTGCTCCGCCACGCGCACGTTTCGCCCTACAAGGTCCGTGAGGTCCTCGACCTCGTCCGCGGCAAGCCGGTCCACGAGGCAGAGGACATCCTCAGGTTCTCCGACCGCGACGCCGCGATCACGGTCGGCAAGGTCTTGCATTCCGCGGTCGCCAACGCGGAGAACAACGACGAGCTCGACCCCGAGGAGCTGTACGTCTCTGCATGTTTTGCCGACGAGGGCACGACCATCAAGCGGTGGCGGCCCCGTGCGAGGGGCCGGGCCACCCGGATCAGGAAGCGGACCAGTCACATCACCGTCATCGTGAGCCGCTTGCCCGAGGAGCAGCTGCAGCGCCTCCAGGCTCGCCGGCGGGCCGAGCAACTGGCTCAGCGCGCACGTCGTGTCGCCGCGGCCCGGCGCTCCGAAGGAGACACCCGGACACGGGCGGAGCGTCGTGCAGGGGTGGCCATAGAGGAGCCGACGCCCGAAGAGGCAGAAGGTGTCGAGACAGAAGCCGTGGAGACGGAGGCCGGTGACGCCACTGCCACCGGGCCCGCCGAAGGCGGACAACCGGTGGCCGAGGCGGACACCGACCTCGTCTCGGATACTTCAGCTCCTTCGGCTGCCGAGGCAGAGGCTGAGAGCGGAGCGACCACTCAGCCCGAAGTGGCCGAAGCCGAAGAGACCGTTGAAGAGACTGCTGCGGAGGCGCCCGCGACCGACGAGGCCGATACCAATAAGGCTGGGGAAGACACCGAAGAGCCCGCAGCAGACACCGAACAGAAGGACGAGAAGTAGATGGGCCAGAAGGTCAACCCGTACGGGTTCCGACTCGGCGTCACCACCGACTGGAAGTCGAGGTGGTTCACCGACCGGGACTACAAGGACTACGTCCTCGAGGACTGGAAGATCCGCGACTACCTGATGGGCCAACTCGAGCGGGCTGCGGTCAGCCGGATCGAGATCGAGCGCACGCGCGACCGTCTGCGCATCGACCTTCACACCGCCCGCCCGGGCATCGTGATCGGACGGCGCGGAGCCGAGGCCGACCGCTTGCGGACCAAGCTCGCCGAGATCACCAAGAACCCCAAGGTTCAGCTCAACATCCAGGAGATCAAGCAGCCCGAGCTCGACGCCGCACTGATGGCGCAGGGAATTGCCGACCAGCTGGCCGGTCGGGTGAGCTTTCGCCGGGCGATGAAGCGGACCGTCCAGACCGTGCAGAAGGCGGGCGCCCTCGGGATCCGGGTTCAGTGCGCCGGCCGCCTCGGCGGCTCGGAAATGTCGCGCAGGGAGTTCTACCGCGAGGGCCGGGTTCCGCTGCACACCCTTCGGGCCGACATCGACTACGGCTTCCGGGAAGCAAAGACCACCTACGGCCGGATCGGCGTGAAGGTCTGGATCTACAAGGGCGACATCCTTCCGTACAAGACCTCCGCCGAGGAGAAGATCTCCCGAGAAGCGGCGATGGCGGTGGGGGAGACCTCCGGCCAGGGACGGCCGCGCCGGGTCATCAGCGCCGGCGGTGGCCGGCGCCGTCCCGACCTTGGCGAGCCCGGCTCGGCCGTCGGTGCGCCGGCGGGCGAGCAGGTGCCGGACCAGGTGGAGGTGGACGAGAACCGTCCCATCGTCGAAGTCGACCCCGAGCTGGAGCGCCTGCTCGCCGAGGAAGAGGACATCGAGCGCCGCACGAGGGGCGAGCACCACGAGACACCGCACTTCCCGAAGGACGCTTAGCCCATGTTGATGCCGCGCAAGGTCAAGCACCGCAAGGTTCAAAGGGGAAGGCTCACCGGCCAGGCAAAGGGCGGTACGACGGTGATCTTCGGCGACTACGGGATCGAGGCCCTCGAGCCGGGCTGGATCACAGCGCGCCAGATCGAGGCCGCTCGTATCGCGATGACCCGCCACGTCCGCCGTGGCGGAAAGGTTTGGATCCGGATCTTCCCCGACAAGCCGATCACTGCCAAGCCGGCGGAAACCCGGATGGGTTCGGGCAAGGGGAATCCCGAGTTCTGGGTGGCGGTGGTGAAGCCCGGCCGCATCCTGTTCGAGCTCGGCGGGGTCAACGAGACCCTCGCCAAGGCCGCCATGGAGCGCGCCATACAGAAGCTCCCGATCAAGGCCCGTTTCGTAGTCAGGGCGCACCAAGAGGAGGTCGAGGTCTGATGACCAAGGCCAAGGAGCTGCGCGACCTGAGCGATGTCGACCTCGAGCAAAGGCTCATCGAGTCGAAGCACGAGCTGTTCAACCTTCGCTTCCAGCTGGCCACCGGAAAGCAGGACAACTCCGCGCGACTCGGCCAGGTCCGCAAGGAGGTCGCTCGGATCGCGACTTTGTTGCGCGAGCGGGAAATAGACGCTGCCGAAGCGGCCGAAGCGGCTGCTGCTAACGAGGTGAAGAGTCGATGACAGACACATCTTCTGGTCAATCTTCGGATCAGACTCCCGGCAACGCCGGCGAGAACCCGCGGGTCGACCGCCGCAAGCTTCGCGAGGGCTTGGTCCTGTCCGTGAAGATGGACAAGACGGCTGTCATCGGGGTGATCGAGCGGGTTCGCCACCCCAGGTACGCGAAGACAGTGCAAAGGACCAAGCGCCTCTACGCCCACGACGACTCGAATGACTTGCGCGTTGGTGACCGGGTTCGAGTGTCGGAGACGCGCCCGTTGTCGAGGTTGAAGCGGTGGAGGGTCGTCGAAGTCCTGGAGCGTGCCAAGTGAGCAGTGCGCAGCACCATTGCCCCTCAGGAGGAGTGGAGTGATCCAGCAGGAGAGCAGGCTGCGTGTGGCCGACAACTCGGGTGCAAAGGAAGTCCTTTGCATCAAGGTGCTCGGTGGGTCGAGGAGGCGTTACGCGTCGATCGGCGACGTGTTCGTCGCGGCGGTGAAGGACGCTATTCCCGGTGCCAACGTGAAGAAGGGCGACGTCGTCAAATGCGTCGTGGTGCGCACGAAAAAGGAGAAGCGCCGGCCAGACGGCAGCTACATCCGATTCGACGAGAACGCCGCTGTGCTGATCAACGACCAGCAGCAGCCGAGGGGTACCCGGATCTTCGGTCCGGTTGGCCGCGAGCTGCGCGACAAGAGGTTCATGAGGATTATCTCCCTTGCTCCGGAGGTGTTGTGATGAAGATCCACAAGGGTGACGAAGTCGAAGTTCTAACCGGCAAGGACCGTTCCAAGCGTGGGACGGTCATGCGGGTGCTCCCCAAAGACGGCAAGGTGATCGTCGAGGGCATCAACCGCGCCAAGAAGCACCAACGCCAGACCCAGGTAAGGGTCAAGGGTGGGATCATCGACAAGGACATGCCGATCAGCATGTCGGCAGTCGGGTTGGTGTGTCCCAAGGACGGCGCGGTCCGGGTTGGCTACGAGATCAAAGAAGACGGCACCAAGGTGCGCGTCTGCAAACGCTGCGGAAGGGAGCTGTAGTGGCTGCGGCGGCAACCGCGACGGCAGATCGTCCGCGCCTGAAGGTGCGTTACGACAGCGAGATCCGTTCGCTCCTCCAGCAGGAGCTCAACCTCCCCAACGTGATGATGGTCCCCCGCATGGAGAAGATCGTCATCAACATGGGCGTTGGCAGGGCCACCCAGCAGGCCTCGCTGCTCGAGGGGGCGGTCCGCGACCTGACGACCATCGCCGGTCAGAAGCCGCTCGTAACCCGTGCCAAGAAGTCCATCGCCGGTTTCAAGCTCAGGGAGGGCAACCCGATCGGTTGCAAGGTCACGCTACGCGGTGACCGGATGTGGGAGTTCTTCGACCGGCTGGTCAGTTTGGCGATTCCCCGGATCCGCGACTTCCGTGGTCTTTCTCCAAAGGGTTTCGATGGCAGAGGCAACTACACGTTCGGAGTCACCGAGCAGCTGATCTTCCCCGAGATCGATTACGACAAGGTCGACACTCCAAGGGGCATGGACATCACCATCGTCTCCACCGCCAGGACCGACGCGGAGGGCAGGGCCCTCCTGGACGCATTTGGTTTCCCGTTCCGCCGAGACGGCAACTAGCAGAAGGCAGCAAGACACTTATGGCCAAAAAGGCTCTCGTTATCAAGGCCCAGCGCAAGCCCAAGTTCAAGGTGCGTGCCTACACGCGCTGCGGACGTTGCGGACGCCCGCATTCGGTGTTCCGCAAGTTCGGGCTCTGCCGCATCTGCCTGCGCGAACTGGTTCACGCCGGGGAGGTCCCCGGCGTCACGAAGGCGAGCTGGTAGGGGGCGGCCGGCATGACCATGACCGATCCGATCGCCGACATGCTCACGCGTATCCGCAACGCCAACGTGGCGATGCACGACACGGTGCGGATGCCCTCGTCGAAGCTGAAGGAGGCCCTCGCGGACGTCCTCGTAAAAGAGGGCTACATCGAAGGCTTCGCGGTCAGTGAGGGGCAGGAGCGACCCGGTCGGATGCTCGAGATCACGATGAAATACACCAAGGACCGCGCCCGGACAATCTCGGGAGTGCGGCGGGTTTCCAAACCCGGCCTCAGGGTCTACACCGGGGCGGACAAGTTGCCGCGCGTCCTGGGAGGCCTCGGTGTGGCGGTCCTTTCGACAAGCCAGGGACTCATGACCGACCGCGAGGCGCGCCAGCGCCGCGTGGGCGGCGAGGTCCTTTGCTACGTCTGGTAGCGAGTAGGAGACCGCCATGTCCCGAATAGGACGCGCACCAATCCAGGTCCCAAGCGGAGTAGAGGTCAGCATTGGCGACCGAAGCGTGACGGTGAAAGGCCCGAGGGGCGTTCTGTCGCGCTCGATTCCGGGTGAGATCACCGTGCGCCAGGAGGATTCGACTCTGCTGGTCGAACGGCCAGATGACGAACGCCTGAACCGTGCGCTGCACGGGCTCACCAGAAGCCTGGTCAACAACATGGTCGTCGGCGTCACCGAGGGCTTCAACAAAGATCTGGAGATCGTCGGCGTCGGCTACCGAGCCACCGCAAAGGGGCCGAATCAGCTCGAGCTGGCTCTAGGGTTCAGTCATCCCGTTGTCGTGGATGCACCGGAGGGCGTCTCCTTCGAGGTACCCCAACCAACCCGGATCTCGGTGAAGGGCATCGACAAGGAGCTCGTCGGCCAGGTTGCCGCGAACATCAGGAAGATCCGCAAGCCCGAACCCTACAAGGGCAAGGGAGTCCGTTATGCCGGCGAGCGGGTCATCCGCAAGGCCGGCAAGGCAGCGAAGTAGGCACCCGTGAGCACATCGACGAAGGACAAGCAGGTCGGCCGGGCCAGGCGCCATTACAGGGTGCGTAGGAAGGTCAGCGGAACGTCGGAGCGGCCCCGCTTGGCTGTTTTCCGTTCCAACAAGCACATCTCGGCGCAGGTGATCGACGACCGGTCGGGTCGCACCCTTGCTGCCGCATCGACCATCGAGAAGGACCTTCGTTCCACCGGCGGCACCGGCAACAAGGCGGCAGCGACGACTGTCGGTCGCCTTGTGGCCGAGCGCGCCAAAGCCGCCGGCGTCACCCGAGTGGTGTTCGACCGCGGAGGTTTTCTGTACCACGGCCGGGTGGCCGCAGTCGCAGACGCGGCCCGCGAGGCCGGACTGGAGTTCTAAATGCCCGCAGATCAGCAATTCGAAGACCGCACCATCAAGGTGAACCGGGTCGCCAAGGTCGTCAAGGGCGGCCGGCGCTTCTCGTTCGCCGCGCTCATGGTGATCGGTGACGGTAACGGCACCGTCGGTCTTGGCTACGGCAAGGCGAAAGAAGCCGGGCTGGCGGTTCAGAAAGGGATCGAAGAGGCGAAGAAGAACCTCTTCAGCGTTCCGCTCGCCGGCGGCACGATCACCCACCCGGTGCTCGGCGAGGCCGGCGCCGGCCGGGTGCTGCTCAAGCCCGCCGCCCCCGGTACCGGGGTCATCGCCGGCGGGGCCGCGCGAGCCATCCTCGAAATGGCCGGCATCCACGACATCCTGGCGAAGTCGCTCGGATCGTCGAACAGCATCAACGTCGCACAAGCAACGGTGGCCGGGTTGCGCGCTTTGAAGCGCCCCGACGAGATCGCCAGGCTGCGCGGTAAGTCCCCCGAAGAGATCACGCCCGCGGGTCTATGGCGGGCGTACAAGGAAACGCAGCGCGGTCCGCATGTTCCGGAAGAGGTCGCCTGATGGCGGCCCGCGGCGGTGCCAGGGCCGGCGCACCCGCAGGTGCGTCGATCACCGTCACCCAGACCCGCTCCGGGATCGGCACCAAGCCGAAGCACAGGGGAACGCTTCGCGCGCTCGGGCTTCACGGCATCGGGACCAAGAACACTCTCCCCGACCGACCCGAGATCCGCGGCATGATCGCCCGGGTTCCCCATCTCGTGACGGTCGTCGAGTCAGAGGCGGTTGTCGAATCAGCAACCGCTAAATCCACTGGCAAATCGACCAAGGAGACGCCATGAAGGTCCATGACCTAGCCCCCGCCCCGGGGTCGACCCGCCGTCGCCGGCGGGTTGGGCGCGGCATCGCCGGCCAAGGCGGAAAGACGGCCGGCCGTGGCACCCAGGGCCCGGGCGCGCGCGACAACATCAAGCCCGGCTTCGAAGGCGGCCAGCTTCCTCTCAC
>CAZCCS010000069.1:0-11507 GCA_964497005.1 uncultured Acidimicrobiaceae bacterium
GGCCTCATCGAGGGTCTCCGCGTACCGAACATCGGCGCCGGGACGAGCGTCGCGAACGGACTGCGCGATCAGCTGACCAGAGATCCCCGGCCTGGGCCGCTCGCCTGCCGAGTAGATGCCGGTCACGATCAACACATCCGCGGCGGACAGGGACGGCCCGAACTCCCGCCACAGCGCTTCTGTCCTCGAGTAGCGATGGGGCTGGAAGACCGCGACCACCCTCGACCACGAGCCGCCTCGTGCGGTCGCCAGGGCCGCCGCGACCTTCTCCGGATTGTGGGCGTAGTCATCGACGAACGTGACGCCGGCGACCGTTCCCCGCGTCTCGAACCTTCGTCCCACCCCTTGGTAAGCCGAAATGGCTTCAACGGCCTCGTCCCACGAAACTCCGATGGATGCGGCCAAAGCGAGGGCTGCGGTGGCGTTGAGCACATTGTGCAATCCGGGAACTGCGAGCTTGACAGGTCCTCGACGGACGCCCCTCTCCTCGAGGTAAAACCTCGCCCGGTCGCCGAACAGCTCGACGCCATCAACCCGGACGGCCGCGTTCGGGGAAGTGCCATAAGTAACCAGGCGTCTTTCCGCCGCCGGTCCGACTGATCGGATTACGGACTGTGCTCCCGCATCGTCGACGCAAACGACCGCCGGGCCCGGGGCGTCGGCGATAAACCTGGTGAAGGCACGGTCGAGCTCGTCCCTTGTCCCGTAGTGGTCGAGATGGTCCGATCCCACGCTCGTCACTGCAACCGCTTCCGCCTCGAGTTGGATGAACGTGCCATCGCTCTCGTCGGCCTCGACGACCATCCACTCCCCCGCGGAGTCCCAGGCAGCGCCCTGACCTACGCCGGCGATATCGCCGCCGATGACCATCGACGGATGCCAGCCGGCTTCGAGGAGGATCACTGCGAGCATCGATGAGGTCGTCGTCTTGCCGTGGCTGCCCGACACCGCCACGGTGCGTCGCTGTCGGCATATCGCTGCGAGGACTGCGGAGCGCGACCAAACCGACAACCCGCGGCGACGGGCCTCGAGCACCTCGGGGTCGTCGTCGGGTATCGCGCTCGATACGGCCACGAAGTCCGCGGCCGCGGCGACGTCCGGGACATGGCCAACATGAACCTGGATCCCGAGCTTCTCGAGACGGTTCATCACCGGACCGCCGGCCTCGTCGCTTCCTGTTACCCGGTGGCCCATCTGCGCGAGAACGGTCGCGATAGCACTCATTCCCGCGCCGGCGACACCGACGATGTGGACGCGTCGCGCCTTCGAAAGGTCGGGAGCTGGGGCGCGCTCATGCATGGGGTCCGACTCGGTTCGCCCCTCAACCGCGGGCATGTTTCTCCGCTAATGCCGCGACTGAATCCGCAGCGTCGGGGAATGCGACCGCCCGCGCCGCCGCTGCCATTCCTTTGAGAGCCTCCTCGTCGAACAGGAGGCGTTCGAGCTCGGCCGCCAAGCGATGCGCGTCGAACTCCGAGTCTGGAACCATCACCGCGGCACCCGCTTGGACCAAACGCTCGGCGTTGAGGGTCTGGTGATCCCCCGGGGCGCCGGGCAGTGGGACCAGGATCGATGGCACCCCGACAGCGGTCAACTCGGCCACCGTGCTGGCACCGGCGCGCTGAACCGCGACGTCGGAGGCGCTCAGCAGGAGATCCATCCGATCCTCGAACCTCACCACCTGGTACACCAGGCAGTGAGCGGAACCCTCCACCGGCGAAACCACCGGCGAAACCACCGGCGAAACCACCGGCGAAGCCTGGGGCGCTGATGCCGACACAGCGAGATCGCCTGCGGCGTCGCGCACCATCTCGAAGTCGCGTTCGCCGGCGACGTGGCGTATCGCAACGTCACCCCGGTCCTTCCACAGCCGTGCCAGGTCGAGGGTGGCCTGATTGATCCGCCGGGCGCCGAGGGAGCCGCCGGCCACCGCGACGACCCGGGATCCTTCCGGAAGCCCCAGAGAAGCTCTCGCAGCCGCTCTTCCTTGAGGTGACCGGTCGGCGTCAAGTATCTCGGGTCGCACCGGGTTCCCGGTGACCACCGGCCGCGGAAGGGGGGTGTCGGGGAAGGAAACCGCGCACGCGCGGGCGAACCTGCCGGCGAGACGGTTGGCCAGTCCCGGCACTGCGTTCTGCTCCGCCACGATTAAAGGAATCCGAAGAGCAACTGCGGCCGCGGCACAAGCGACGCTGGCGTAACCGCCGACGGAGATGACCACGGCCGGTCGCAGCCGGACCAGGAGGCGCGTCGCCCTCGCGATCGCGGCGAGGAGACCCGCGACTGCGCCCACATTCGACCAGGCGAACTTTCGAACGATGCCCCGCCCCGGAAGCAGGGTGATCTCGAAGCCCGCAGCCGGAACCAACCGCCGCTCGATGCCGCGTTGCGAGCCGACGAAGTGGATCGAATCAGGTGGGTGGCCGCGCGCGACGAGCGCGCGCCCGATGGCCACGGCCGGAACCGCGTGTCCCCCGGTACCGCCGCCGGCGACCACCGCCCAGACTCTCTGTGAACTGATCTCTCGGCTCAAGGCTGGTGGGCTCAAGGTTGCTGGGCGATGTTCGCCAGCATGCCGAGGGCGAACAGGTTGATCACGAGGGACGAGCCTCCGAACGATACGAACGGAAGGGGGACACCGGTGACGGGAAGCAAGCCGACCACGGCTCCGATGTTGATGACCGCTTGACCGACGATCCAGGCGGTGATGCCCGCAGCTACCAATGCCGCGAACCGGGTGCGAGCCGAGCACGCGATGCGAACTCCGACCAGTCCGAGCAAGACGAACAATCCACTCAGCAGGAAGCCACCGACCAGCCCGGTCTCCTCCCCGAGGACCGCGAATATGAAGTCGGTCTGTGCGTTCGGAAGATAGCCGTAGCTGGCGATGCTGGAGCCCAGCCCGTCGCCGAGTACGTGCCCGTGGCTTAGGGCGAGCAGCCCCTGAACGGACTGGTAGCCGGTGTTGGATGCGTCCTTGAACGGATGGAGGAATGAGGTCATCCGGCGCCACCGGTAAGGCGCGGCCACAGCGAGCAGAAGGCCGACCCCCGCTATCCCGCCTGCGGTGGCGAGCATCGGCCCGGCCGGTACGCCCGCGGTGAACAACATCGCTAGTGCGATCACGACCAGGACCATGGTCGTGCCCATATCGGGTTGGGCCATCACGAGAAGAACCAATATCCCGAGAACCGCCAGGACCGGACCCATCTGGTACTTCCAGTCCGCCTTGGCGGCGCGGCGGTCGAGGATGTCGGCGGTGAAGAGAACCAGCCCGAGCTTGGCGAACTCGGACGGCTGTATCTGCAAGGACGACGTTCCAAGCCACCGTGACGCCCCTGAAGCTTGAACCCCGATCCCGGGGACCAGGACGGCGAACAGCAGACCGACCGAAGCCCACATCAACGCCGGCGCAATGCGACGCCAGCGCGCGTAGTGCACCTTCAAGGCCACTGTGAATCCCGCAGCGCCGAGGCCCAACCACATCATCTGCCGTAGGAAGAAGTGCCATGGAGACCCGAACTGGTGAAGGCTGAGGATCGAGGAGGCAGACAGGATCATTACCAAGCCGGTCAGGCACAGGACCGACACCAGGCTCAGCAACAACCAGAACGTGCCACCACGTGCAGTTGCCGAACCAGCGGCGACCCTCCGGCCTTGCGCTGCCGCAGCGCGCGCGTTCCGTGCACTTGGCTTCGGAGATTCCCGCACCACCGGCCCGGGTCTTGTGGTCAGCATGATTCCTCCCCCTCCAGGATCTGTGAACGGACGATCGCGGCGAAGTGGTTACCGCGCTCCGCGTAGGACGAGTACCAGTCGAAGCTGGCGCACCCGGGCGATAGAAGAACCGCGTCACCCGGCGCTGCATATGACGCCGCCGCGGCGACTGCCTCCTCCATGCTCGTGGCAACACTCACCGGCACGGTCCCCTTGAAGGCTTCCACCACTTCCTTGGCGGATTCCCCGATGGCAACAACTGCCTTGACGGGAGGAGCGGTCGACGCGAGCGCGCCAAGGTCGAGCCCCTTGTTCCTGCCGCCTGCGATCAGCACCACCGAGCCGAAACCCGCCACCGCGGCCACAACCGACGCCGGCGTGGTCGCCTTCGAATCGTCGTACCAATCCGCCCCTCGCGCCGAGCCGACCCGGGCCACCCGGTGTGGCAGCAGCGGCGTCCCTGCGAGAGCGTCGCGGCACCCTTGAACGGTTGCCCCGACGGACAGGGCTACGGCACAAGCGGCCAGAGCGTTCGATACGTCGTGCGGCAGGGACCGCGGCATTTCTCCGACGGCCGCGACGCGAACACCATCAGGTCCGGCGAGCCAACCGTCCTCTACGAGGTAGTCAGCGGGTAGCCCTCGGGTCGAGAAACCCGCCACCCGAACGCCATCTGGTATCGAACCGATCGACGACGAGACCACCGGGTCGTCGATATTCACAACCGCGATGTCTCCGTCCCGCTGGTTACGCCAAATGCGGGCCTTTGCAGCCGCGTAGTGCGCCATATCTGGATGCCAATCGAGGTGGTCCTCGCTCAGGTTCAGCCAGCAGCTCACCGCCGGGCGGAATTTTTCAGTGAACTGCAGTTGAAACGACGACACCTCCGCCACGCAGACGTCCGCATCCAAGCCGGCCGCCTCGACGAGAGGCACACCGATGTTGCCGGCAGAGACGGCCGCTACGCCCGAAGCCTGCAGCATCGCGGTGACGAGGGTCGTGACCGTGGTCTTGCCGTTGGTCCCGGTGATCGCAACCAGCCGCGGCCGGCCCCGCGACGCCGCCTCGAGAAAGCCGAGTTCTATTTCTGACCGCACGGCCACTCCGGCTTGGCGCGCCGCTTCGTAAACCGGGTGGGAAGGAGGCACGCCGGGACTGGGGACCACCATCATCGCCCCGCGCAGGCGTCTGGCGAGCTCGGTCGCCGGTGGGGTCGGCTCGAGCGAAATACCGATCGCGTCCGCGACCGCGGCCTGCTCGGAAGAAGCAGAGTCGTCGAAGGCCAACACCGACTGCCCGCTCCGGGTGAGCGCTCTTGCGACGGCGCGACCGGTCACACCGAACCCGATCACGACCACGTCCGCCTGCGCCTCGCTCATGCTCATCCGTTGCCACCCTTCGACAGAAAGTCGGCGTAGAAGGCACCGAGCGACAGCGCGGTGAATACTCCGGCGAGGATCCAGAATCGAACTATCACCGTCGTTTCGGGCCATCCGAGAAGCTCGAAGTGGTGGTGGATCGGTGCCATGCGGAACAGACGCCTGCCGAAGGTCCTGAAGCTGGCGACCTGTGCGATCACAGACAGGGTCTCGAAGACGAACAGTCCTCCGATGATCAGCAGAAGGAGGTCCACGTTCTCCAACAAGGCGAGAGTGGCGATCGCAGTGCCGATCCCAAGCGAACCCGTGTCGCCCATGAAGATCCGCGCCGGCGCGGCGTTGAACCAGAGAAATCCCGCGCATCCGCCGATCATCGCTGCGGCAAGGGATGCCTCGTCGAGGGCGGCTGGATTGCGGTACAGGGAAAAGTGCTTCAGCTGAACGAACCCGATCACCGTGAAGGCTGCGAAGGCGAACGCAGAAGAGCCGGCGGCCAGACCGTCGAGGCCGTCGGTCAGGTTCACCGCGTTGCTGCATCCGACGATCACCAGCACCGCGAAAATCACCCAGCCGACTTTTCCGAGGTTGATGTCGAGCGAGCTGTAGCGGGTGAACGAAAGATGGGTGTCGACCTTGAGCCAGGCCACGCACAGGATCGAGAACGTCAGCGCGACGACGAGCTGACCAGCGGCCTTCGCCCGCTTGTTGAGGCCCAGACTGCGTTGCCGGTGAACCTTGATCCAGTCGTCGACCAACCCGATGCCTGAGGCGGCGCACACGGCAAGAGTCGCAACGATCCCCCGCGTGGTGAAGGTCGCATGCACGTGTGACGTGAGGTACCCGATCACGGCCGCGCCGATGAGAGCGACACCACCCATCGTCGGGGTCCCGGCCTTGGTCAGGTGCCGCTCCGGTCCGTCTTCGCGGATCTGCTGACCGATGCCCCGGCTTCGCAGCCAGCTGATCAGAAGGGGCGTGCCGAGCAACGCGACAACCAGAGCGATGCCCCCGGCTAGAAGAAGGTCGATCACCGGCTCGCCGATCCTTCGACTCGGAGTCCCGAGCCGTTCGTCTCACGCTGATCACAGGAGTCCCGCCGCTCGATCATCCTTCGTCCCGCCGGGACGAAAGGATCCGGGCGATCGCGGAGCGGGCCACTTCGACGTCGTCGAAGGGGACGACCCGGCCTGCGACCTCTTGACCGCGTTCGTGACCCTTCCCCGCGATGACGACGATGTCGCCCTCGCGTGCATTCGCCACCGCCGCGGAGATCGCTGAGGCTCGGTCCGGCTCGACCACCATGTTGGCGCTCCCCGCGGCGCCGCCGAGCACCTGGTCGATGATGGTGACCGGATCCTCGTTCCGGGGGTTGTCGGACGTGACGATCGCCAGGTCGGCGAGGCGGGCAGCCGCTGCGCCCATGAGAGGCCGTTTCTCGTGATCGCGATCGCCGCCGGCGCCGAACACCACGATGAGGCGGCCGCCCGACAGCTCCCTGGCAGCGGTCAACGCCTGCACCAGCCCGTCGGGTGTGTGGGCGTAGTCGACCACGACCGAGAAGGGCTGGCCTGCCTCCACCGCCTGAAAGCGACCCGGGATTCCTTGCAGCTGCCTGAGACCCTCGGCGATCGACGGCATCGCTACGCCGAGCTCCCTGGCGCACGTGGCCGCCGCGACAGCGTTCGCCACGTTGAACCGTCCGCCGACGCCGACCTCGATCACCGCGCCGCTCCAGCGAAAGCGGCTCCCGGCAGGTCGAAGCTCGATCTCGGTGGCGTCGTCGATCGAATATCCCACGTGGGGCAAACCGCTGGACTCCAACCGCTCGACGAGCATCCGGCCCCAGGGATCCCCGGTGTTGACCACTGCAAACCCGACCCGACCGGTCTCGAACAAAGAAGCCTTGGCTTCGAAATAGGCGTCCATGTTGCGGTGGTAGTCGAGGTGCTCCGGGCTGAGGTTGGTGAAGATGGCGGCGTCGAATGCAACTGCGTCGGTGCGGTGTTGGTCGAGAGCGTGGGACGAGACTTCCATGGCAAGCGCGCGGCCTCCGCTGTCCCGCCAGCCGGCCAGCAGCGCTTGGAGCTCGGGCGCCTCGGGTGTGGTCCGCTGCTGGGTAAGCGTACCGATGGTGGTGCTCCCCCAGCCAAACGCGTCGAAGATCGAGGACAGGAGGACGCAGGTCGTGGTCTTTCCGTTGGTTCCGGTGACTCCCACGACGGTCAGGGAGCGGGACGGGTGACCTTCCAACGCGTCTGCGACCGGTCCGAGCGCCTTTCGGACCGAAGACACGACGACCTGCGGTACCGGTAGGTCGAGCCGGTGCTCGCACAGCAACGACCCCGCCCCTGACGCCACCGCCTCCGGAGCGAACTGGTGCCCGTCGCTGCGATGTCCGACAACGCACGCGAACATGGCGCCCGGCCTCACCGAGCGCGAATCCATGGTTAGCGAGCTGACGTCGGTCGACTGGTCGCCGATGACGTCGACCACGAGGCCGAGCTCGTGCAAGCTCGCCTCCGCTATCAACCCGTCGAGCCGCATCGGTGACCTCAGCGATTCGTCGGGCTTGAACGCGAGCGAGCGGTGGTGGTCGTCGCCGGAACGGTCGTGGTGGGGTGGGGCCCGACAGGTGTCTTGGCCGGCGAGGCCGGCATCGTGGTCGTGGTGGTCGACGGCGATGCCGGGCTGCCGGACGCCGGCGCGGCGGCACCCGAGGCGGGGACGGTCGTGGTCGGCGCGGCGCTTGGAGGAGTCGCCAGCCCCGGTAGCGGGGCCCCTGCGACCTCGCCTGCCTCTGTCGCCGACTTGGGGGTAGCCAGCGGCACGCCGGGCGCCGGCGGTTGCGGAGGCTCGGGAGGGATTCCGAGATCGCGTAGAGCGTCGCGTGCGATGGTGGCGAAGGTGGGCGCAGAGGCGGCCGCCCCGTAGTCAGGGGTGTCGTCGATCACGACCATTCCCGTCACTCGCGGATCTTCCGCGGGCACGAAACCGGCGAAGCTCGCCACGTAGTGGCCCGACTCGTACCCGCCGTGCGGGGACGGAACGAGTGCGGTTCCCGTCTTGCCGGCCACCGTGTACGGCGTCAGATCAGCAGCAGTGCCAGTTCCGACGCGCACGACCTCGTCGAGCATCGTGGTCATCTCGCGCGCGACCGTCGGTGATACAACCCTGTGGCTGGGCGGCGCCGGAAGCGAGTGCTGCTTGCCCTGCGCGTCGATCGTGGCGTCAACCAGCCTCGGTGCCACGTAGACACCGCCGTTCGCCATGGTGTTGTAGGCCGCGAGCATCTGCATGGCGGTTACTGCGATGCCCTGACCGATGGGCACGTCGGCGATGGACGTGCCCGACCAGTAGCTCGGCAGCAACCCCGAGGACTCGCCCGGGAATTTGATTTCCGTGGACGAGCCGAGTCCGTAGCTGTGGATGTAGTTGAGCAGGTTGGTCTTGCCCAATTTCTGGGCGATCTGAATGGTCCCTATGTTCGATGAGTTGACGAGGATATCCGTCACGCTCCAACGCTCGGTCGGGTGGTTCTCGGCGTCATGGAACGTCGTGCCCGCCACGCTGTAGGTGTTCGGGATGGTGAACATGTCGGAGGGCGTGATGACGCCGGCCTCCAAGGCTGCGGAGATGGTGACCAGCTTGTTGACCGAACCCGGCTCGTACACCCGGGTGAACGCGCTGGCCGACGGAGCCTCGACCGGCTGAGACTGCGCTGTCGCCGGAGCGGTGCTGCTGGACTTGTCGGGCGACGGAATGCTTACCGGTACCGCCTGCACCTGGTTGCCGCCCGGCGCCGGCATGGTCAGCTGCGCATCCGCGAGGACCTGACCCGTCTTGCTATCCATCAGCAGCGCGATGCCACCCTGCGCGTGGGCAGCAACGATGGCCTGCGCCAGAGCCTGCTCGGCGTCGTATTGCAACGGCTCGTCGATGCTCAAGACCAGGTCCTGTCCCGCGAGCGGCGCCTGGTACTGCTCGAGTCCGCCGGCAATCTGGCGGCCTTGCGGGTCGATCTGCTCCACCGACTTGCCGGGCGTGCCGGTCAGCAGCTTGTTGTACTCGTACTCGAGCCCTCCGAGCCCGCTCCCGTCGACCCCGACCGTCCCCAACAACGGCAGGGCGAGCTGCCCCGCGGGATAGAAGCGCCTAGGTTCCTTCAGGCTGTAGATGCCAGGCAAGTTGAGCTTCTGGACCTCCGCGGCGGTGGCATCGGGAACGGTGTGGGCGAGATAGACGAAGCTGCCGCTCCGGCTCAGGTCCGTCTGCAGGGTGTCAGCGCTCATCGCGAGGACCGGTGCCAAAGCCTGCGCCTCGCCCCGTGGGTCGGTGACCTGATGAGGGTCGGCGTAGATAGTCGTCTGCGGAACTGACATCGCCAACTCGTTGCCGCTGCGGTCGAGGATCGCTCCGCGCTCGGCAGGCAGCGTTACCGTCTGCTTCCACTCGGAGGCGCCAACCGCGGCGTAGCGCGCAGAGCCCAAACCTTGAATCACGACCAGCTTCGCCCCGATCGCCATGAAGGCCACCGCGATTACCACGAGCATGCCGAACGCCCGTGACCTGCCCCTCGTGCCAAGCCCGCGGTGCGGCGCAAGATGGGCCGGGCGACCCCCCGCCGGGGGCCGCCTCGCGGTCATGGACTGCCTGCCAGCTGTGACTTGATTTGTGGCCAGTCTGCGTCGCCGGCCGGGGCTTGAGTGGAGGACGTTGCCTGCGAGGCAGGCGTGGCGGAGCCACCAAGTGTCTGCTTTGGCGTCAGGTAGGTCACCGATGCCGGCTGGGTCATGCCGAGCTGACCCTCCGCCGTGGCGATGATGTTCTGCGGCGAACCCAGTTGGGCCACGTCCAGGCGGAGGTTCTGGTACTGCGCTTGCTCCGCCTGAACTCTCGCATTGATCCGGTCGATCGCAAACTGCCGCTGCGCGAGAACCACATGCATATAGACGAGGCCGAACACCACCGCCACGAGAAGGCTCATCCCGCCGGCAAGGAGTAGGCGGGCCCGCCGTTGCCGCTCCGCCTGGGTCAGCTTGCGTGGCTCTACGACCCGCAGGTGGCGGACGTCTTCGCCGACCCTGCGGGGATCGAGGGCTTCCGACGACTTGCTGGCCTTGCCCGAAAGGCCGACGAGTTTGGCGGCCGCCGCGGCCCGGGCGGCCGAGGGACGCGCCGAGGGCCTGACGCCATCGGGTCTCGATGGGCGACGCGTGGGTGCAGGTGTTGCCCGTGCGGCTGCCGTCGCGCCGGCGGCCGCGCCAGCCGTCGCGCTCGCCGTCGCAGGATCGGATCGAGTCTCGATCGTCGCCGGGGCAGGCTGGTTCACGGGCGGCTCACCTCGCTTCCGGCGTCTTGGCTTCTGTCCGGGTCCGGCAGGCGCTCCACGGCCCGAAGCCGCGCGCTCTCTGCCCGCCGGTTAGCTGCGACCTCGCCGGCGCTCGGTTTACGGGCCCCGCGCGTCAGGAGTCGCACGGTCGGCTGGGCACCGCAGACGCACGGAAGGCCGGGAGGGCAAACGCACCCCCCGGTGGCCGCCAGCCGAAAACGTTCCTTGGCGATCCGGTCCTCGCCCGAGTGGTAGGCGAGCACGACACACCGACCGCCGGGTTGGAGCCTCCCGATGGCCGAGTCGATCGCTTCCGGGAGGATGTCGAGCTCTTCGTTGACCGCGACCCGAACGGCCTGGAACACCCGCCGAGCGGGGTGGCCTCCGGTCCTGCGGGTCGCAGCGGGGATAGCCGAGCGCACCACGTCCGCCAGCTGCGTGGTGGTCGACAAAGGCCTGGCCGACACGATTGCTCGCGCGATCCGTGATGCGAACCGCGCCTCGCCGTGATCGCGGAACAGGCTCGCCAGGTCTGGGGCCGCCCACCCGTTCACGACGTCTGCCGCGGTGGTCGGCTGAGCCGGATCCATCCGCATGTCGAGCGGCGCGTCGGATCGGTAGCTGAATCCCCGCTCCGACCGGTCGAGCTGCGGAGAGCTCACCCCGAGGTCGAAAAGGGCGCCGGCGAGGCGCTCGACCCCGAGTCCGTCCAACACCTCGCCGAGGCGGTCGAACCGCGAGCGAACGACCGTCGCCCTCGGGCCGTAAGGCGCCAAGGCAGCCGTAGCAGCCTCCACCGCCTCGGGATCCTGGTCGAGCCCCACCACCGAGATCTGCGGCGCCGCTTCGAGAATGGCGGCCGCGTGACCCCCGCCCCCGACCGTGGCGTCCAGCACCACCCCGGGAGGAGCGCCGGCGAGCAGCTCGACGATCTCGCCGACCATGACCGGCCGGTGGCTGAAAGGTGTCATTGGCCCCGCCGGGGCGCCTGAGGATCCAGCCCGGACCATCCGCAGCCCCTCGACCGGCTTGCCGTCGGGATTTCTCCCCGATCGTGCGAAGTGGAAGCGGGCGGAGAAGGG
>CAZCCS010000070.1:0-11429 GCA_964497005.1 uncultured Acidimicrobiaceae bacterium
CCGCACTCGGCTAAGTTGCGGCCGACCGCATCGGGAGGGGAGGCCCCATGAACACCCTGCAGGATCGTGTCGCGATCATCACCGGCGCCGGCCGGGGGATCGGCCGGGAGCACGCTCTGCTCTTCGCCGCCGAGGGCGCAAGGGTCGTGGTCAACGACCTGGGCGGCAATCCTGACGGCACCGGTGCTGACGCCTCAGCGGCGCAGCAGGTTGTAGACGAGATCAAAACTGCCGGCGGCGAAGCGATCGCCAACCATGACGACGTGGCCGATTGGGAAGGTTCCAAGCGGTTGGTCCAAAGCGCCATCGAAACGTTCGGTGATTTGCACGTGCTCGTCAACAACGCGGGCATCCTCCGCGACCGGATGCTCGTCAAAATGACCGAGGACGAATGGGACGCGGTGATCCGGGTCCATCTGAAGGGTCACTTCTGCCCGCTTCGACACGCCGCGGCCTACTGGCGGGAACAATCGAAGGCAGGCCACGAAGGCAAGCGTTCAGTGATCAACACCTCCTCCACGTCCGGCCTCTTTGGCAACGTCGGGCAGACTAACTACGGCGCGGCGAAGATGGGGATCGCTGCTTTGACGATCATTGCCGCACAAGAGCTGTCTCGCTTCAACGTCCGGGTCAATGCCATCGCTCCGGCCGCCCTCACCCGGTTGACCGCCGGCCTCAACCCTGACCGCACCGATGAGCCCGGTGGGCCGATGGACCCGGCAAACGTGTCGCCGTTCGTGGCCTACCTGGCTACAGAGGACTGCCCGATCAACGGGCGATCCTTCTTCGTGTTCGGCGGGCAGGTCCATCTCTTTCAGCCCTTCGCCATCATCGACAAGGTCGAGAAGGACGGTCGCTGGACGGTGCCCGAACTGGAAAAGGAAGCAGCCCGGCTAGCCGACGTGCCGTTCAATCTGAACAATCCGTTCGTACCCGAGTAGCTAGCATCGGCATGGGCTGGCCAAGCATTTAGGGCATCCATCGGCGTAGCGCGCCACCGCATCGTCGAGCGAGAGGCCCAACTGGTTGGCGAGGGATGCGACCCATGCCAGCACGTCGGAAAGCTCGTGAAGCTGTTCGTCCTTGCTGCCCTTGCGGACCGCTCGCGCCAACTCGCCCACCTCCTCTGTGAGCCAAGCGATGGTGGCAGCCGTCCCGCGCGCGTGGTCGCGTTCGCCATAGGTCTCGAGCATCAGCCGCTGAAGTTGCTGTAGTTCCATGTTCAGACCGGAAGCACCATATAAAGGAGTTTGCCAGGAGGAGCTACCTTCGCGTAGGAAGCGCTTGGGAGGGATTGAGATGACCGGTGCTGAGGGCGGCAAGATCCTCGTCGGCACCTGCTCATGGACCGATCCGACGCTGGTCAAGGAAACCGATTGGTATCCGAAGCGATCGATGTCGGCGGCGGAGCGGCTGGCTTACTACGCCGACCAGTTCCCGATCGCCGAGGCGGACAGCACTTACTACTTCCCGCCAACGCCGCAGCTGACAAAGGGCTGGGCCGAAAGAACCCCGCCGTCGTTCACAATGAACGTCAAGGCCTATTCGCTTCTGACCGGCCATCCGGCCAAACCGAACTCGCTGTGGCCCGACGTGCGCGATTCGGTGAAGCAAGAGTTCGTCGGAAAGCGAAACGTCTACATGACTCATCTTCCATCAGACGCCGTCGACGAGGTCTGGAGGCGCTTTCGGTATTCGCTGAAGCCCCTCAGCGACGCTGGCAAGCTCGGCGCGGTGCTGATGCAGTATCCCGAATGGTTCGTGGCCAAGAAAGACAACCGCGCGCAGCTGGCTGCGATCCGCGACCGATGGCACGACGTTGCGGTGTGCGTGGAGTTCCGGTCTCCAACATGGACTGCGACTCCCGCGGACCGTGACCGGACCGTGGCGACGCTGCGCGAACTCCGGCTGGCCTTGGTGGTCGTCGACGCGCCGCCGGCGTCCGGCCTGCCTGTGGTCGAAGCGGTCACCGACCCAGCTCTCGCCGTCGTCCGTTTCCACGGCCGTAACGACGACACGTGGAAGGCCCGGACCGAGACGGCCGCCGAGCGCTTCAAGTACCTGTACTCAAAGCGGCAACTGCAGTCGTGGGTTCCGAGGCTCGAACGGCTGTCTGACCAAGCCGACCGGGTCCACGCTCTGATGAACAACTGCTACCAGGACTTCGGTGTCCGCAACGCGGCCGACCTGGCCGGGTTGATCCACGCAGGGGAGTGAAGGCCGGGCACGGCATTTCGTGCTGTTCCATCACGATCCATAGCGCCTCCGACATTGATGCGGTGACCGTCCCGGCTTCTGCGTAGCATCCATCCTCGTGGTGATGCTGCGAACGGGCCAGGAGAGCCTCTGGCCGGAGGAGGCCGCCGCCGACCAAGCTCATCCGGAGGTCGAACGCAGCGCGGTGCGTCCGTTCCACCCAGCGGTGGAGGAGTGGTTCCGGAGGCGTTTTCCTGAGGGACCGACCGAACCGCAACGAGAAGGCTGGCCGCTTATCTCGGCCGGCAACGACACTCTGGTCGCGGCGCCGACCGGATCCGGTAAGACACTGGCGGGCTTCCTGGTGGCGATCGACCGCCTCTACCGCGCCCACCAGGCCGGGGCGGATGTGGAGGTCGGTACGCGGGTCATATACGTTTCCCCGCTCAGGGCTCTCGCCGTCGACATCGCCGAGAACCTGGAGCGTCCCCTGGCCGAGATCGCCTCGGTTGCTAGCGAGATGGGGATGAAGTCGCCGCGGATCAGAGTCGCGGTCCGCACCGGGGATACGACCAGTGCCGAACGCTCGAACATGTTGCGTCGACCACCGAGCTTCGTCGTCACGACTCCCGAGTCCCTGTACC
Source organism: uncultured Acidimicrobiaceae bacterium (assembly GCA_964497005.1). Lineage (GTDB taxonomy): Bacteria > Actinomycetota > Acidimicrobiia > Acidimicrobiales > Palsa-688 > DASUWA01. The sequence continues at coordinate 2,841 of CAZCCS010000070.1, forward strand.
TCCTCGTGACCGGGGCACGCGGTCGCGACGCGTTGCGTCAGGTGGACACGGTCATCGTCGACGAGATACACGCGGTTGCCCGCGACAAACGCGGGGCCCATCTGGCTCTCACCCTCGAGCGCCTGGAGGCGCTGTGCGACGCACGGCCACAGCGCATCGGGCTCTCGGCCACTCAACGACCGATCGAGACGGTTGGGCAACTGCTTGTCGGGGACCGGCCGATGCCGGCCGTGGTCGACGTGGGCCACCGCCGCGATCTCGACGGTGCCATCGAGCTTCCCGATGGGGAGCTCGAAGCGGTGGCCTCGCATGAGCAGATGTCGGACGTGCTCGACCGCATCGCCGAGCTGGTACGGGAACACCGCACAACTCTGGTGTTCGTCAACACCCGCCGGCTCGCCGAGCGCCTGGCGCACCAGCTCGGTGAGAGGCTCGGCGACGACGTCGTCGCCGCCCACCACGGCAGCCTGTCCAAGGAGCGGCGCTACAGGGTCGAGACGAGGTTGCGTGCCGGCGATCTCCGCGCGCTGGTCGCGACCGCGTCGCTCGAGCTCGGCATCGACATCGGGCCTGTCGAGTTGGTGTGCCAGATCGGATCGCCGCGCAGCATCGCGACGTTCCTGCAGCGCGTCGGTCGGAGCAATCACAGCCGCGGCGGCACCCCGAAGGGTCGCCTGTATCCGATGACGCGTGACGAACTGATCGAGTGCGCCGCGTTGCTCGGAGCGGTCCGGTCCGGAAAGCTTGACGCGATCCAGCTTTCGCGGGTCCCGCTCGACATCCTCGCCCAGCAGATCGTCGCGGAGACCTCGGTGAAGGAGTGGGACAGTGGGGCTTTGTTCGATGTGGTCAGGAAGGCGGCCCACTATCGTGGGCTAACAGAGGAGCAGTACGGGGAAGTGTTGTCCCTCGTCAGCGGCGGGATCGAGACTGGAAGGGGTCGCCGCGGCGCATATGTGCATCATGACTCCGTAAACGGCGAGCTCCGCGGACGGAAAGGCGCCCAGCTGGCAGCGGTCATGTCCGGCGGAGCTATACCCGAGACCGGCGACTACCGAGTGGTAGCCGACCCGGACGACACCTTCGTCGGAACCGTCAACGAGGACTGGGCGGTCGAATCGATGGCCGGCGACATCTTCCTGCTCGGGAGTCACTCCTGGCAGATCAGGCGCGTTGAGCCGGGGGTCGTGCGGGTGCGCGACGCGGGCGATACTCCGCCGACGGTGCCGTTCTGGTTGGGGGAGGCTCCTGCCCGCACGGCGGAGCTTTCGGAAGAGGTGTCCGCTCTCCGTGTCCGGGTCGACGAATTCCTGTCCGGAGGCGACCCTGACGGCGCTCGGCGGTGGCTGGAACAGGCCTGCGGCCTCAGTGTCGAGGCGGCCACGATGGTCGTCGACTACCTGGCGGTCGGCCGTGCGGTGCTTGGCGTGATGCCAACGCAGGAAACCCTCGTGCTGGAACGGTTTTTCGACGACACGGGGGGCATGCAGCTGGTACTGCACTCGCCCTATGGTGGTCGGGTCAACCGAGCGCTCGGTATGGCGTTGCGAAAGAAGTTCTGCCGCTCGTTCAACTTCGAGTTGCAAGCAGCGGCCACCGACGACGCGGTCATCTTGTCGCTAGGCCTCACACAGAGCTTCCCGCTCGAAGAGGTCCCTCGTTATCTTTCGAGCCGTACCGTCAGAGACACTCTCGAGCACGCCATCCTCGACTCGCCCATGTTCCAGGCCCGATGGCGCTGGAATCTCAACCGGTCGCTCATGGTGCTTCGCTATCGCAACGGTCGGCGAAACCCGCCGCCGATCCAGAGAATGGAATCGGACGACCTCCTCACCGCGGTGTTCCCTCAGGCCGCCGCCTGCCAGGACAACATCACCGGTCCGATCGAGATACCCGACCACTTGCTTGTCCGGCAGACCATCGATGACACGCTTCATGAGGCGCTCGACGTGGAGGGGGTCGAGGAGCTTCTCCGGCGGATCGAGTCGGGCGCGGTGTCGGTTCATTGTTGCGAGACGACGGAGCCTTCGGTGCTGGCGCACGAGATAGTGACGGCCAGGCCTTATGCGTTCCTCGACGACGAGGAATTGCAGAACAGGCGGGTCAATGCGGTAAGGCTTCGTCGCGGCTTGAGCGTCGATCTCTCTGCCATCGGGGCTCTGGATCCGTCTGCGATCACGCAGGTGGGTGAAGAGATAGAGCCAACACCCGCGACAGCGGACGACTTGTTCGACCTGTTGTCGTCGCTGATCGCGATGAAGCCGCGGTCCGAATGGCGCACGCTGTGGGAGGAGCTGGAACAGCGCGGCCGGGTTCGTTTGGTACGGCACGGTGACGTCGCGCTCTGGGCCACGGTCGAGAGCTTTGCCGATGCCGTCTTGGCCCTCGATGGCGAGGACGAGGCTGCCGCCGCTCGAATGGTGCGAGGTCATCTGGAGCTCAGCGGCATCACGACGGTTGAGCGGGTGGCCGAGATGACCGGGCTCAGAGAGAGCCGCGTAGCGGTCGCGCTCGCAGTCCTGCAGCATGAGGGTCAGGCGCTTCAGGGGCGCTACACAACCGATGCTTCGTCTACCGAGTGGGTAGCCAGGCGTCTGCTGGCCCGGATGCACAGCTACTCACGGCGCAGCCGTCGCGAGTCGGTGGAACCGGCAACCGCGCAGGACTACATGCGGTTCCTATTGCGCTGGCATCACGTGGCTCCGGGGTCTCAGCTGTCCGGTGAGGCGGGGCTGTTGGCGGTGATCGGGCAGCTTCAGGGCTACGAAGCAGCCGCCGTCGCCTGGGAACCGGAGCTGCTCGGCAGGCGGCTCCGTCACTACGACGCCTCGTGGTTGGATCGTCTCTGCCATGACGGTGAGGTCGCCTGGTTGCGCCTGACACCTCGTGCTCGTTGTGACGACGGCGGTCCCATTGCGGCGCCGTCGAAGGCCACTCCGATCTCCGTTGTGTTCCGGTCGGACCTGGGTTGGTTGCTCGAAGGCGCGCGGACCGGACTGCAGCCCGGCGAGCCGTCGGTGGGGGCGACCTCGGAGATCATCGAGGTCCTCCGTAGCCAGGGAGCGTCGTTCGGTTCCGAGCTTGGTACCGCGCTGCACCGGTTACCGGAGGACATCGAGCGGGGGCTGTGGGACGGCGTGGCCAGAGGACTGATCATGTGCGACGGCTTCGCCGCGATCAGATCTCGCGTCGGTGGCAGCGCCCGCCCGGTTTCGGCTACTCCTTTGACGAGGCGGATGTCCCGCTTGGCGCGAGCCGGCGGTGCGAGCCGAGGGTCGGCCGGTCGGTGGGCGCTGGTCCCGGGTACCGTGGCGACAGGCGCGGGTGACGGTGAGTTGGACCGGGACGAGTTGACGGAGGTGGTCGCGGAACAGCTGTTGAACCGGTGGGGCGTGCTTGTGCGCGACCTCGCGGTTCACGATTCCCTCAAGGTCCCCTGGCGCGACCTGCAGTGGGCGCTTCGGCGCCTGGAGGACCGCGGTTTGGTGAGGGGCGGGCGGTTCGTGACCGGCTTCAGCGGCGAGCAATATGCGCTTCCCGAAGCGGCCGACCAGCTGGACCGGGTCCGCAAGACCCCGCGAAGCGGCGAGAGGGTCGTGGTCAACGCGACCGATCCCCTGAACCTGATCGGCGTCATCCTGCCAGGACCGGCAATACCGGCTGTCCGGACGAACCGGGTGATGTACGTCGACGGGGTGAACACGTCACCCGATTGATGTTCCGAGGTGCGCGATCTTCGTTGCGTTCGGCGGATCCCGCCCGGCTGGTATACGGCGTGCTCGCCGTCGCCACCGTCATCGCGGCCGAAAGCACTCGCCGTGAAACCTTCGGCAAGCTGTTCCTGGCCAGCGTGGTCACCATGCTGCTGTACTGGGTTGCCCACGCATACGCCCACCAGTGGGCTGCCCGGTTGAGCAAGGCGGGGGAGTGGTCGCTAGCCGAACTGACCGTTTCGTTTCTTCATGAGTCGTCGATACTCGCCGGCGCAGCCGTTCCTATTGCGGTGCTTCTGGTGTCTTGGGCGGCCGGAGTAAGCACCGAGACGGCGGTGACGGCGGTGCTATGGACAGCCGTCGTAGAGCTTCTCCTTCTAGAGGTCGTCCCGGGGATCCGGCAGGGTCTTCGGCTGCGCGACCTTGCGATCCAGACCCTGCTAGGCGTCTCGATGGGTGTGGGCATCCTCGCACTTCATCTCCTGCTTCACTGATGCCAGGGGGGCGGGCAACGCGGGTGGCCCTGGTGGCCACGTCGGCCGGACTGCTGTTGAGCGCGTGCTCCTCGTCACATCGGGGTGCGCCGAACTCGGATGGGACCACGACCTCGACGTCACCGGACACGTCGACTATTTCTTCAAGCCCCTCGCCTTCGACATCCGTGACGGCGACGACCCTTCCGCGGACGTCTGGCGAGTCCCTCCGCGGCTTCGTCATCGCCTCGTTTACCTGCGCTGCCTCATTGAATCCAGGTGCAACTGTGACGGTTCAGGCGCCGGCAGTCACGACTCTCCTTTTGTGTCCGCCTGAGACCCCGCACCAGCAACAGCAGCCACTGACGGTAACGCCATCGAACCGCGGGTTCGAGCCTCTTCTGACCGCCCTCGCCGCCCCGGACGAGCCGCGGCAAGCCGGACAGGTATGCACCGCACTTGCGGTAGTGCCTTCCCCAATCCTGGCTCGCACCACCTCGAAGACGGTCCTCGTCAGGGTTCCGGTGGATGGGTGCGGCGCCCCCGAGGTCGCGGTTCAGGACGCCATCAACGAAGCAAAGAGCGGATAAGCGCGCAACGTCTACCATCCGGCGCGGTGTCGGCAGCCCGCTTGGCCGGCACCTCCGCCATCTCGCGCAGGTGCCGGCCGATTCGTGGGTTCCAGCTCAGGCGGCCGCATCGGCGGACAACGCAGCGACGGCCGCGATCATGGCGTCGAGGGCTGGCTGTCCGGGTTGCTCTAGCGGGTCCATCCGGGCGATCTGGCGGATCAGGTCGAACGCCTCGTCCACCATCGCTCCCGACAGCACCGGTCCATGGGCGGAGGCCATTACCTCCGGCCGCAATCCAGCGCTTTTGCGAACGTGCGCGTCGAATTTGTCCGGGTCGAGCAGGGAATGCCAACTCACCGCGAGGCGGGTCTCGTGAAGGAGTGACTGCGACCAGAATTCGTGGTCGAGTTCCCGCGCGTTTGTCACCGGATGGGTGAGGTAGGTGCCGAAGCAGTCCGCCGCCCAATACACCCCGGTCGTGGGGTCGTAAAGGCCGCGGGTGTTCGCGCCGTCCCACAGCGGCGGGCACACCGCCTGAAGGCGGCGGTCTCCGACATCGAAGCTCTCGCCGTCGTTGACCCAGACCATCCGGTCCAGCGGCGGTTCCCCATCAGCCAGCATGTAGATCACCCCCCACTGGGTGCTGACCACGGTGGCATTGGGGCAGGCGTCGAGGACCGCGTCGAGGTTGCCGACATGGTCGCGGTCGCCGTGACTGATGAACACCCAGCGGACGTCATCGGGGTCGACAAGCGAGAACACCTGACTGAGCCAGCGTTGGCGGTTGATCGCGCATCCGGTGTCAACCAGGACCGGCTCCGATCCTGTGATGACGAGCGAGTTGATCGATGTGAGGACACCCGGACCGGCGGGTTCGATCTGGGGGATCACCCACGTGTCCGACGCGATCCGATAGGGGTCCAGGGGAATGACGGGATGTTGCATTGGGCTGACCTCTTCCTTGAGTGGGCCGATATGGTCAGCTCATACATTCGCCCGCTCCGCTTGGCCCTCGATGGGCCTCCCACTTGGCCAGTCGACGCTGAACGACCAAGCCGGGTCCAAGCAAGCGATGACGAGATGGGACGTCCAGCCGGCTTAGCCGGCAGCCGTTTGAGCCGCTTCAACCAGCGCAGCGGTCCTTTCGAACCAATGCTGCGCCTGCGCCCGCCGTTCCAGCGTCTGGCCGGCTCTGGCCTTCTCCAGTGCGTCTGCGGGACTGCCCTGGCGCAGAAGGAGGCCGGCCAGGATGCTGTCGACAGCTCCGCCGCAGTCCGCTCCGACTCCGACCAACGCGAGCTCGCCGGAGTGGGGAGCGAGCGCCTCGTACAGGGGCTCCGGGTCGGGAGTACCGATCAGGGCAGCCACCTGCGCCCAGTACGCGACCGCCTGGATCCATGTCCAAGACTTAGGGGGCGGGGCGAACCATCTTCGGGTGATGTCGCGAGCCCGTTCGGCGTCGCCCCGTTGGGCGTAGCCGAGCGCCGCGGCCGGGGCGGCCAAGTGCGGCACTGAGGGGTGGCCGGGGTCGAGCAGGCGGGCCTCCATCTCTGCTGCTTTACCGGCCAGCTGGTGGGACACGAGAAGGGTGTTGCTCTGTAACACGAACGCTGATGGTTCGGCCCACGTCGGTGAATCCAATGTCGCAAAGCCTTCTTCGGCCGCGCGCATGGCGAGTGCCACATCGCCGGTCAGGATGGTGCGGCATGCCTCGAGGAGTAGGAGCTGGCCTTGGAGCTCGCGTGAGTGCAGCACGTCCGTTGCCAGTGCCCGTACGACAGGCAAGTCGGCGTCGAAGGCCGACAGGTCCGCGTATCGCAGCCGCTCGGTCAGCAGGTTGGTTCGGATGACCGCCTCCGCGTCCGGACCGAGCATCCCGTCGCGCTGGTCGTGGTTGAGCAGTTCTTCCATGACCGCAGTCCGCTCAGCCAGTCGGTCGTTGACGAGAGCCGACAGCAGGTACCCGCTGAGCGCTATGCCCAAGACATCTTTGTCTCGGCTGCGGCGGCCGAGCTCCAGAGCCTGCTCGGCGTACTCCCAGCCTTTGATGGCATCGGCGCCGAAGGACAGCTCGCCGGCAAGGGTCGACAAGATCCGGACCCGCCACTCGATTTCACCTTCGTCGAGGCGTCGCAACTGGCGTTGCAGCACGCCGATCAGTCGATGGTCGGTTTCGCCCCACTCCCTGGATCCCCATGCCGATACCGCCCCGAACGCGACCGCAGCGGCCAGTAGCCGATCCTCGTCGCCGCGTTCATCGGCTAGGCGTATCGCCTCGTACAAGGCTGCCTGGGATTTGGGGATCGAACCAGCCTGGCGGTGGACGCGGCCCAAGTCGACCAGCACGTCTCCCCGCATGTCTGGTTGGGGTCCTGCGCAGTTGTCGACCACCTGCAGGGCCTGTTCGAGGAGTCGGACGGCGTCGGCCCACGCGCCGGCCCGGGCGGCTGCTGCAGCGGCCTGCCGCAGGTACATGACGGCACGGGCGGGGTCGCCGAGCGGGCCGGCCGCTGACCAGTGGTAGGCCAGAGCCGGCAGCCGGGCGGGAGCGTCGGTGGCCGGGAGAGCCTCCAGGGCTGTGGCGGTGCGGGCGTGCAGACGGGCCCGTTCAACCCGCGGCGTCCCCGCGTAAATGCTCTCTTGGATCAACGGATGGCGGAAGCGGTATCCCCAGCCGGAGTCGACCGGGGCTAGCAGACCCGCCGCCACCGCCGGCTCAAGGGCTTGCATGAGCTGCTCGCTGTCGAGACCGGCGATCTGTTCGAGCAGGTCGAACTCTGCGTCGCGCCCGACGATGGCGCTGATCGTCAGAAGCGTCCGGGTGTTGTCCGGGAGTCGGCCGGCCCGTCGGAGGACCACGTCGCGCACACCGCTGGGCACATCGAGATGGAGTACCGCCTCGGCTGTGACGTCGCCGCGGTGGTGCTCCGCCACCAAGAGGCGAAGCAACTCGATTAGATAGAAAACGTTGCCACCGGTGCGTTCGTAGAGCGCTGCGACCACCGAATCTGCTGGGCGAGCTCCGGTGAGCTGCTCGGTCAGCCCTGCCACCTCCTCGGGCTCAAGAGGGGGCACCATCACCCGGTCCACTCCGCGATGTCGCAAGAGCTCCCCGAGAGTGCGATCCAAAGCAGCCGACGGTTCGGTGTCGCGCAGTGTGACCACCACGAGCAGCGACATACGCTGCAAATCCCCCGCCAGCAGTTCGAACAGATCGAGCGAAGCGCTGTCAGCCGCTTGCAGATCGTCGATGACGAGCAGCAGCGCCCGCACCCCGCCGGCCTGGCGCAGGGCGTCGAGCACTGTCTGGTAAGCCTCGAAGAGGGCGGCTCGTCCGCCACCGGACTGGGTGTGACCTTCCAACCGCTCCAGGGCGGCCCCGACGGCCTCAGACGGCGGCAACCCGCGCAGCGCCTGAACCCAGGGCCAAAACGGGGGTGACGAGTTGGGGTCCACGCAACGGGTCCAGACAGTCGCCGCCCCCGAATCGCCTGCAATCTCTGCGACCCGTTCCGCCAGAGTGGTCTTGCCCACACCCGGTTCGCCGACCAGCACGACGGCTCCCCCTCGGCCGTCAGCCAACTGGCGGAGGCGATCAGCAAAGGCATGAAGGCGCGGTTCGTGCAGGCCCCCGCCGGTGCGGGGCGGCTCTGCGCCCGGCGACGCGTCATCCGACTGGTGGGTATCGCGGGCTGGTCCCGCGTCCGCGCTAGTCGCGGTGGACCGGGACGAGAGATCGAGGGAGGAGTCCTGATTGAGGACCGCTGCCTCCAGCTTGCGAAGCTCGGGGCTGGGTTCGATCCCTAGTTCATCCGCCAGCAGCTGCCGGCA
>CAZCCS010000071.1:0-11412 GCA_964497005.1 uncultured Acidimicrobiaceae bacterium
GCTCGAAGCGTCCGTGCTCGGGTTGGGAGGCGGTGCCCTTGGCGCCGGCCTTGCAGTACTGGGTACTGCCTTGCTTCCGGGAGTGATCGGATATCCGATCGCGCTTTCAGGTGCTGCCACCGCGGCCGCCATAGCGATAGCCGTTGCCATCGGCCTGGTGTTCGGGGTCTACCCGGCGTCGAGGGCCGCTGGGCTAGCGCCCATAGATGCGCTCAGAAGCGAATGAGCGCTCGTCTCTTCCCCTAACTCAGCAGTCAAGGAGTGCTCCACATCCAATGAACCTGACCCGTAAACCGCAAACTCTCGGTGCCGTCGCAGTGGGCGTCGCTCTCGCTGTGACCCTAAGCGCATGTGGTGGTGGCGGCGCGAGCAATGCCGCGTCGACCAGCCCGACCACCGGTGGGAGCAGCGGGAGCTCAGGATCCGGCGCTCGTTTGCCCGGGACATCCGGTCAGATCGCCGCGATCACGGGTTCCTCGATGGAAGTTCAGAACCCCCAGAACGGTCAGGTGACGGTGAACTGGACGTCCTCCACGAGGTTCAGCAAGACGGTGACCGTGTCCGTGTCGTCAGTCGCTGCCGGCGCCTGCGTGAACGTGGTGGGTTCCAACTCGGGAGGACAGGTCACTGCGGACACCGTTACCATCAGCCAGCCGGACTCCTCGGGAAGCTGCACAGCGCGCGTCAACGGGACGGGGGGTGGCGGCGGGACCGGCTTCGGCGGCGGTTTTGGCGGAGGCTTTCGCAACGGCGCTCCGCCCAGCGGCAGCGTCCCCAACCCACCAGCGGGTGCTGGCAACTTCGGCTTCGCCAGAGGAAAAGTGACGTCAGTTAGCCCGACCGCGCTTGTTATCTACGGAACGTCTTCGTCCGGTACCCGTCCGCGGGGTTCGACCACGTCTACGTCGGTGCCCGACACATCCCTGACGGTGCAGCTGACCTCGTCGACTCGCTACGTCGAAACCCAGACGGCAGGCTCGAGCGACCTCGTCGTGAACGACTGCGTGACAGCCGCGGGGGCTACGGATTCGACGGGCGCGGTGACTGCCAACACGATCAGGATCAGCTCTCCCGGCCCGAACGGTTGCACCATTGGATTTGGTGGACGCGGACTTGGTGGGGGCGGATTCGGTGGGGGAGCCGCCGCCGGCAATGGCTGATCCCGGGAACCATTCCGCCCAGCAACGGAGGCGTCGAGCGATAAAACGGCGCGTGATCGCGGCCGGCGCAGTTGTCGTGGTCGGAGTTGGCACTGGGGTCAGCATCGCGGCCGCTCAATCATCCGGCGGTCCCGGTTACCGGACCGCGGTGGCATCGACAGGCAACGCGGTCAGAACCCTCACCGTATCGGGCACGGTCCAACCCGTGAACCAGGCGCAGGCCTCCTTCCAGGTCTCAGGGACAGTCACCGCGGTGGACGTAGGGGTGGGCCAGCACGTCGACGCCGGCCAGACGCTCGCGACCTTGGATGCGACGTCACTGCAAGAGCAGGTTTCGCTCGCGCAGGCGTCCCTCGCCACCGCTCAGGCGAGGCTCAATCAGGACGAATCCGGTCAGGCCACTACCGCCGCGCAATCGACTGGCGCCGCCCAGACGACAAGCGCTGCCGAAACCGGTAGCACCACTGCCCACGCGGCAATTCTCACAGCAGCAGCCCCCGGTTCCGGTGGCACCGCCGGCCTGGCGCAGGCCCAGCAGGCCGTGGTGACCGCGCAGCACAGCGCAGATGTCGACATCCAGGGCGCTGCGGCGGCGCTCGCTTCGGCAGAGTCGACGTGCTCTAGCTCCGGCACCACGCCTCCGACCACCACGCCTCCGACCACCACGCCTCCGACGACGACGCCTCTGAACACGACCTCTACGACGGCAGCTTCATCGAGTTCGTCGACCTCCAACCCGTCATCGAGCGGATCCGGCGGGTCTGGAACGTCGGCGGCATGCACCTCCGCCTTGCAGCAGGCCTACGCCGATGAGCAGCAGGTATCCCGCGACCAGCAGAACGTGCAGAACGCCGAGAAAACACTCGCCCAGACGCTCAGCACCCTCTCCTCCTCGGCGACGTCCAACGCCGGCAAGTCCTCAACCGGTTCGACGGCGACCAAACCTTCGAGCGGGGGCAGCAGTTCCAGTCCTTCGACCTCGGCAACCGCTGCGAACAGCGCCGCCCAGCTCGCCAGCGACCAGGCGGCTATCGACAGCGATCAGGCTTCGCTCGTGCAGGCCCAACAGTCTCTTGGCAACGCGACCCTCACCGCGCCGATCTCGGGAACCGTGGGTAGTGTCAACCTCTCCACCGGACAAGCGGTCACCGCGGCTTCCAGCAGCAGTTACATAACAGTCACCAACGCAGGCGCCTACCAGGCGACGGTGTCGCTAAGCACCATCCAGGTCGGGCTAGTCGCTGTCGGCGACGGCGTCCAAGTGGCCGTCGATGGCAGGTCCGGCACCGTCAGGGGCACTGTGACCCGGGTCGGTCCGGTGACCGTAAGCAGCTCCAGCTACACCTACCCCATGATCGTTTCGCTCAGCGGGGTGAACGGCAGCACCATTGCGGCCGGCTCTGCCGCCCAAGTGCAGGTCCAGGTTGCCAGTGCCGGTGACACCCTCGTCGTGCCAACCTCGGCGGTTCACACCAACTCCCCAGGGCGCTCCTACGTCGTGGTCCTCCAAGGCGGCCAACAGGTGCGCAAGACCGTAAGAACAGGGGTCGTCGGACAGCTGTACACCCAGATCACCAGCGGAATCTCGTCAGGCGCCATAGTCGTCCTTGCCGACTCATCCCAGGCGGTTCCCTCGTCGAGCACCAACTCGGCCACCACATTCGGCCGTGGTCTTGGTGGCGCCGGGTTTGCGGGCGGGGGATTCGGGGGCGGCGCTGGCGGCTTCGGCGGCGGAGGCGGAGGCGGAGGCATCGCCCGGATTCCTGCCGCGGGCGGGGCCGGAGGGGGCTGACCGATTCAAACCTCACCCGCGGCGGCGCCGTTCACCTTCCTGCGCCGTGCTTACCCTCCGGCCAGGTCCTCGCCCAGCGCCAAGGGACTGATCCCGACCCCTCTGTGGTCGTAAGCGCCTTCGGGGTCGGCGCGAACGGCCTCATCGAGGCGATGGGCATCGTCGCCGACCAGGATCCGCCACTTCCCGGCCTTTACACCGTCGAGGATTATTCGGGCTGCGCCGGCGGCATCGAGCGGCGCGCTGTTGCGAAAACCCTCTTCGATCATCTTCACCACGTCCCGGAGTTGCTCGGTCGTGAAGTCGTCGGCGGGAATCCCCCTGCGTGCGATCTGCGTGCGGACCTCCTCCGCGTCGGTTTCGGTTAGGGCATCCGGCTCTGGGCGGCCGAAGTAGCGTCGTGAATTGGCCACGATGTCAGTGCCGATATGGCCAGGCATGACCACGGCGACGCGAACGTGCGGAGCGTTTACACGGAAATCCTCGATCAAAGATTCGGACAGCCCTTTTACGGCGAACTTGGCAGTGCTGTAAGCGGTGTGGGGAATTCCAGGACCGATGGAGGCCCAGAAGCCGTTGACGCTGCTGGTATTGACGAGGACGGCCTCGGACGCGGCGATGAGGTTCTGCAGGAACGCCCGGGTGCAGTAGTAGACGCCAAAGAAATCGACCGCAAACGTGCGTTCCCAGTCTTCGCGGCTGTCGGCGACGAAGCTGCCACCGCCTCCGATCCCGGCGTTGTTGAACAGAAGCTCGAGGATATTGCCATGCGCCCCGACCACCTCGTCGTGGAAGGCCAGCACCTGCGACTCGTCTGACACGTCGCACACGTGGCTGGTGACCCGTGTGCCGCTCGGAGCGCCGGCCTCAGCCTTGCTGACCGTTTCTGCCAGCGCGGCCGGGTTGACATCGCACGTGGCCACAGAGCATCCGGCGGCAGCCAGCTGGACTACCAGCTCCCGGCCCATTCCCGAACCGCCGCCCGTCACGACAGCCCTTTTGCCCTCAAACGAATCCATTGTCGGTTCCCTCCCTCTCAGGTAGAACCTAGCGCGCTTACCTTATGATGCCCCTGAGCACGCCGGATCCGGCACGCTTCGGGAGGATCAAAGTGGGATTTGACTTCAACGGGCAGCGAGTTCTCATCACCGGCGCCTCATCTGGGATCGGGGCCGAGCTGGCAGAGGCCCTGGCTCGCCGTGGCGCGGTGTTGGCGCTTTGCGCACGACGGGAGGATCGCCTTCGCGAAACGCTCGAGCGTTGCCTGAGTCATTCGCCGGATTCCCGCATGTGGGTGTGCGACCTCGCCGACCCCGCTGCTGTCGAACAACTTGCCGCCGACGTCACGAAAGAGCTCGGCGCGGTCGACATTCTGGTGAACAACGCCGGCGTACCCAAGCGACGTCACGTGAACGATCTCGACGCGGACACCGTCACCCGTGTGATGGCTATCAACTACCTCTCACCAATCCGGCTCACCTTGGCGCTACTTCCCTCGATGGTGGAACGCGGTCACGGCAGAATCGTCAACGTCTCGTCGGTTGCGGCCGTGCTCAGCTCGCCGGGTGAAGCGGCTTATGACGCGTCCAAGGCGGCGCTGTCGTCTTTTTCCGAAGCAATGACGATCGACCTGTGGGATACAGGTGTCAAAGTGCTCGTTGTGTACCCCGGCGTGGTCGACACCGAGCTGTTCACCATTCCCGACAATGACCCGCTGATCCCTGGCGTCGACTCGATCCCCGTCTCGGAGGTCGCCGAAGCGGTGATCGACGCCCTCGACAACGATGCCTACCAAGTCTACGTCCCTGCCTACTTCGCGGACTTCGTCGCCACCAAGTCGGCGGACCTTCCGGGCTTCATGGCCGGCGCCGCGCAATACGTGAAGCAGGCTCGCCAAGGCTCCTGAGCACGCGGCGATGACGATGCGCCGGCCACCTGCTCCTTTCCTGACCGCCGAGGTCGAGGCGACGGAATGGCTCACTCCTCGGCTCGCGAGGGTCACCCTGAAGGGTTCCGAGCTGCGAGCTCTCGAGGTGAACCAACCCGCTTCGAGCGTCCGGGTGCTGCTACCCGATCCCGATCGTCCTGACGCGCTGGAACTGCCGGCTTGGGACGGAAACCGCTTCGTGTTTTCGGATGGGCGGCGCCCGACCCTGCGAACACTCACTCCGCGCTACAACGATCGCGGGGTAGGCACGCTGCAGCTCGACGTCGTCGTCCACGGCAAGGGAGCCGCCGCCCGTTGGGCATCCACCGCGTCACCCGGATCGCCTGCGGCGGTGTCCGGTCCTGCACGCGGCTACATCATCGATGAAGACGCCTCGACCCTGGTTCTCGGTGGCGATGAGACAGCTGTCGCGGCTATCGGCCAGATCCTCGAAGCACTACCCGACCACACGGACGCCTTGGTCCAAATAGAGACCGTCAATGCAGAGTGCCGACCTCCCCTGCCCTCACATTCCCGCTGTCGAGTCAAGTGGGTCGATCAGGAGGGGTTACCCGGCGAAGCTCTGGTCGACCAGCTCGGCGAAACGGAGCTACCGGACAGCTCCCGCCTATGGGCAGCCGGTGAGGCCGCCGCGATGCAGCGCCTGCGCCAACGGTTGTTCAACGATCGCGGAATTCCTCGCGGCCGGGCGACCATCCGGGGTTACTGGAAGCACGGTCGAGTGGCCGAAGATCAGGCCGATACGGCCTGATCCTCACCCGCCGTTGAAGCCACCGTTGCGCCTATAGGTGTCGGCGAGCACTGCCATCGCAGCGTTGCGTCCGTTTATCGCCATGACGCTGCCGCCGGGATGGGTGGCTGCCCCGCACAGGTACAGACCCTGGATCGGTGTGCGTGGCGAGAAGCGGCGATCCCACATCTGATCCGGCAAGCACTCACCCTGAAAGATGTGCCCACCGGTAAGGCCGATCCTTCTCTCGACGTCCGGGGGTCCGAGCACCTCCCGGTACAAGATGCAATCCGCGACGTCTGGCGAGAAGCGCGCTATCGCCTCTACGGCGAGGTCACCGATCTCCTCACGTCGGCTGTTCCAATCGCCCGACGACAACGAATAAGGCACGTATTGGGCGAAGACACTCATCGTGTGTCGTCCCCGCGGCACGACCGATGGGTCGTACACGGTGTGGAAGTACAGCTCGCACCAGGCGGGCGACGGCTGCCCGGTGCGGCTTGCTTCGAATGCCGCCTGGGTGGCGTCGATCCCGCTGGATATGGTCACCATCGCTCGGTGCGGCACCACTCCCTCTGCGGCCTGCGGAAATGCCGGCAAACGCGATAGCCCGCAGTTCACCTTGAGGACCGGGCTCTCGCACCGCCACGATTCGACGCGCGACCGGAACGACTGTGGTACGCCCTCGGCGCACAGCGCGAGAGTGCGTTTGGGGTCCGCGTTGGACAGCACCACTTCAGCCCTGATCATCTCGCCGCCCTCGAGCACCACCCCTTCGCCCGGTATCACCGCGGCTACTTCGGTGCCGGACGCCACCACTGCCCCGGCTTCCACCGCGGCGTCCGCCAAAAGGAACGACACCCGGCCCATGCCGCCCTCGACATACCCCCACGCTCCCGGCAGTCCTTCCAGACTTCCGGACGCGTGCATGAGATGTATGGCCGCGGTGCCGGCGTCGCGCGGTCCCGCATAGGTTCCGATGATTCCCTGCCCGTGCAGGGCGGTGCGCAGCCTTTCGTCGCTGACGTGCTGTTCGACCACATCGGCGATCGAGGCCTCGAAGACCACTTCGAGCGCTTCTTTGTCCCCGGCGAAAATCTCTTCGAGTTGTGGTCGGGTCGGCGCATCGCCGATCCATGTGTCGCGGTCGGCGGCTCGGAGCTTCCGGCGGATCCTGTCGAACAGGGCGCCGTAGCGGCGGTAGCCGTCTACGTCTCCGGGCGAGAGCTCGGCGACCGAGCGGGCACTCGCGTCCGGGTCCTCCCACAGGGCTATCGATGTCCCGTCGGAAAAAGGGCACCAGAGGTGCGGGTCCACCACACTTACCCGGTAACCCCGCCGGCGCAGCTCGAGCTCTTCGACGACAACGGGGTGCAAGAGCCCAACCAGGTAGGCACAAGGGCTGACCAGAAAGCCTGCCTCTGGGAAGGGTTCTTCCAACGTGCAGGCGCCACCGAGGTGATCGCGCCGCTCGAGCACCAGCACCTCGCGGCCGGCTTTGGCAAGGTAGGCGGCCGCCGTCAGGCCGTTGTGGCCGCCACCGATGACGACGGCATCCCAGTGGCGACCGGCAAGCTCAGAGATCGGCGCCGGAAGCCCGACCTTGCCCAGCAACTCGTAGGTTCCCATTTCGCGTCACGGTATCCGGCTGACGAACGAGCGCAGCTTTCCGAACTGTTCCACCAGGTCGGCAATCTGGTAGCGAGCCTGGGCGCCGCTCGGGTTGGGCAGCAGCCACACCTTCGACGGCCCGAGCATGTTCGGCTGAAGTCCGAGCTTCGCGTGGAGATCGGAGAACGCTGACCGGTAGGCGCCCATGCCGAGCACGGCGACGCAGAGGGGCTTCCACCTCTGTGCCTTCGAGGTCAGTCGGTTGGCTCCCTCTCTGAGATCCTCTCGGTTCAGCTCGTCAGCGGCCCTGGTAGCCCGGTCAACCAGGTTGGTGATGCCGAGCCCGTAGCGGAGCAGATCCCGCTCGTCGTCCGGGCTTATCAGATGATCGGTGAAGCCGGACAGGTGAAGTGCCTTCCAGAAACGATTGCCGGGGCGAGCGAAATGATGGCTGACGGCAGCCGACCACAAACCGGGGTTGACTCCGCAGAAGAGCACCTTCAGGGCCGGGGCGATGATGTCTGGAACCGACTTCCCTTCCGACGCTGCCAACTGGAGAGCTGTAGGTCTGGCCACTCGACGTTCCACGAGGTCATTGTGATCGTTTGGATCGTGAGAATTGGGTCAGTACGGAAGGTTCGTGCACCATGTGGAGCGAGGCCACTCGCCCGGTAGCTGCTAAAAGAGGTTCTGGGTGCCGGGGCGGCGAAAGCTCTCGTTGATGAGGTTCTTCGGTTACGACCTGGACCTGACGGTAGAGACGATCATCGATGGTGATGGTGGACCGAGGTTGTTCACGGGTCGGGATGTCGATGGCATCGCCTGGGTCATCGCCCAGGTCGCCGACGAACCGTCGCACCAATCGTGGTTGTGCGCCCCCGTTTCCGACCGGGCAGCGAGCGTCATCGTCGATCGTGCCGCGGATCCTCGTGATGCGATCAGGCATAGCCTCACCGGGACCGTGGAATTGGTGACTATTGAGCAGGGGCTTGCCACCCCTGACCGCTGCCTGCTCTGCTCCGATGTGCCCGAAGATTTCCTGGGCGCGGTCGAAGCGCCGGCTGTGGCGTCGCTCGCAAGTTAGCTGCGGATCGCTTCACACCGGCCAAAGGCAGACTCTCAGTGAGCTACTGCGCGAGTCTCATCTGACCCTCAGGTCGGGGAGGCATCATCGCTTTAGACAAGCGGAAAGGAGCCTCCTATGACCCGCAGCGAACCGGCCATGTTGATGAGCGTGTCCTATGACGACCGCTGGACGGTGAGAGTGAGGGGGGAGGTAGACGCAGGATCAAGAGCCCCGCTTCGCTCCCTCGCCGAGCTTTTGCGGAGTAGCGGTCACCCGGTCGACTTCGACCTCGGTCGGATCAGCTTCGTCGACAGGGCGGGGTGGGCTGCGATCTGCGCCGCCGCGGACACGGTTCGTGAGGTCGGGACCGAGGCGCGCGTTGTGAATCCGAGCAATGCGGTGAAGCGGCTGACCGATTTGCTGTCCGCGGCGCACCCTTCTAGACGGCATCCAAAGCGTATGGTGCCGCATCTCGCGCCAGTGGCCTGACGGGGCACCGCGATTCGATCCGCTGTCGCGCCCGCCGGGTGTCTGCCGGCGCGCCATGTCCGACGCCAGGGCTTTTGTGCAACAAAGTTTTCGCTTCCTCGGGCTTTAGTGCGAATCCTCCCGCTTGGAGTCCCCACACGAGGTTGCACTAAAGACCCACAAGCCGAACGAGAGTTGCACAAAACGGATGTGCGGAGAAGACCAAACAGCTGGAAGGGAGCGTCTTCGATGGCATGCTTGCTGCATGACCGAAGCGAAGATCGGCCTGGTGCTCGACTGTGCCGACCCAGGGGCTCTCGCCAGCTTCTGGACTCAAGCCCTGGGCATGGAGATCCTTGGAGAGGCTGAAGTGGCTCACCTCGAGGCGATCGGAGCGAAGCGCCTGGAGGACGCCGAGTTGTTTGAGCACAACTGCCGGTGGGTCGTGATGGCCGACCCGGAAGGAAACGAGTTCTGCGTCTGCCACGGGGGCGTTAACGCAGGGGGCTAGCTGCTCGACGATCGCTCATCCGGGATAGTGCTCGGCTTCGAACAAGTGAAGTCACCTTGAGTCGGCGACGAGACCGGTCGCGGGGACAACCATGCTGAGATCCGAGCTGAACGATGCCGGCGACGCCGCTCTGGTGGTGGCGATCGGGCGTTGGCGCGAGGATGCACTGGCCGAAGCGTTCCGGCGCCACGGTGGCGCGGTCTTCGCCCTCGCACGACGGGTCCTCGGAGACGACACCCGAGCTGAGGAGGTCGTACAGGAGGTGTTCCTGCGGCTCTGGCATCAGCCGGACCGGTTCGACCCGGATCGGGGGACACTTCGCTCGTTCCTCCTTACCGCTGCACATGGCCGTGCCGTCGACTTCGCGCGTTCCGACGCATCGAGGAAGCGCCGGGAGCAACAGGACGCACTGACCACCGCGACCGCCGGCTACGACATCGAGCGCGAGGTATGGGACCTGACCCTCGCCGAGCACGTCCAGGAGGCCCTGGGCAACCTGCCCTCGGATGAACGTCGCGCCATCGAGCTGGCCTACTTCGGAGGGCACACATACCGCGAGGTCGCGGTCATTCTCGGCCAGCCGGAGGGAACTGTGAAAAGCCGGATACGAAGCGGGCTCCGCCGGCTTCAGTCGTGCCTGGCCGGGATGGGAAACGCCGGAGCGGAACCATGAACCACGAGGAGCTCCAGTCCCTTTTGGGTGCGTACGCCCTCGACGCCCTCGACTCCGACGAGGCGGCAGCGCTAGAGGCGCACCTATCCGAGTGCCCTCGTTGCAGGGCGGAAGTCGCAGTTCACAGAGAGACGGTGGCGCTGCTGGCGAACGTCGGCGGTGAAGCTCCACCGGCGATCTGGGACCGCATTGGATCAGAGATCTCGTTCGGGGGCGAGGCGCAGACAACGCCGCCGCCAATGCCCAAGCGGATCGCGCGTTTCAGGGGCCGGCAGTGGACGGCTCGTCCCGTTATCGCGACGCTGGCGGCGGCCGCGGCGGTGCTCGTCGCCGTGCTCGGGGTGAGCGTCATCAGGTTGGAGCACCGGGTGAACGGTCTCCGTGACGCGGTCAGCGCCGGCGGTCTCGACCAGGCTGCCGCGGCAGCAGTTCTCGACCCGCATCACACTTCTGTCCGCCTTGCGTCCTCCGACGGCCGGCTGTCGGCCCGGGTGGTCATCCGGCCGGACGGCAACGCATATCTGGTGGGCACCGACCTTCCGGCCCTCGATCCGCTCCACACCTACCAGCTGTGGGGTCTGTCGAGCGGTGAGCCGGTTTCTCTCGGCCTCCTGGGCGAAAGCCCCCGGGTCGCGGCGTTCCGGGTCGATCCAGCGGTGTCAAAGCTCATGATCACCTCTGAGCCGAGGGGCGGGCGCCCCCAACCCGACTCGCCCGTGTTGATCCAGGGGGGGCTTCAAGGCTAAAGCCCTTACACCGCCGCTTTCGTCCCCTTAGCCCTCAGCTAATTGACAGCGGACGTATTCGTTGCGTGGACTTAAGCTGCTGGCAACAAAGGAGGCATACATGACGCTGGCCATCGGGGACATCGCCCCGGATTTCGAGGCCCAGACCACAGAAGGGCCCATTCGCTTCCACGACTGGATCGGCGACTCGTGGGCGGTGCTGTTCAGCCACCCCAAGGACTTCACACCCGTATGCACAACCGAACTTGGTTACATGGCGAAGATCAAGCCGGAGTTCGACCGGCGGGGTGTGAAGATCATCGGACTGTCCGTCGACTCCACCGGTGATCACGAGCAGTGGGCGAGGGACATCGAGGAGACTCAAGGGAACGCGCCCAACTACCCGATCATCGGTGACTCCGACTACCAGGTCGCCAAGCTGTATGGGATGCTGCCCGCCAGCACTTCCGGTGACGCGAAGTCCCGCACTCCGGCGGACAATCAGACGGTGCGCAACGTGTTCGTCATCGGCCCGGACAAGAAGATCAAGCTGATCCTCGTCTATCCGATGACCACCGGGCGCAACTTCGACGAGGTGCTGCGGGTCATCGACTCGCTCCAGCTCACCGCGAAGCACCGTGTCGCGACCCCGGTGAACTGGAAGCAGGGCGAGGACGTGATCATCGCCGGCTCAGTGTCGGACGACGAGGCCAAGCAGATCTTCCCCG
>CAZCCS010000072.1:0-3453 GCA_964497005.1 uncultured Acidimicrobiaceae bacterium
ACCCCCACACGCAAAGCTACCAGAACGACAAGGCCGCGCTCGACGGAAGGTCCGGTCACGGTCTCGTAGCCGCCCAAGGTCACCGACGCGGGATTGGTGCCGTGCGCCGAGTCGGGAATGATCACCTTGCGGCGAGTCTCCCCGCGTGACTCGTGATAAGCGCGCATGAGGAGAAGCCCGGTCAGCTCGCCTGCCGCGCCGGCGGGCGGCTGGAGGGTCGCTGCGGACATGCCGGTGATCCGGCACAACGTGTCCGACAAGGACCAGAGAAGCTCGAGCCATCCCTGCGAGAGGTGCTCCGGCGTCGCGGGATGAACCGCGGTGAGGCCGGGCAGCGAGGCGGCGTCATCGCAAAGCTTGGGGTTGTACTTCATGGTGCACGAACCCAGCGGGTAGGCGCCCAGGTCGACTGAGTACTGGCGGTGGGTGAGCCTGGTGACGTGGGCGACGAGGTCACGTTCGGACACCTCGGTGAGCGGCAGCGGTTCGTCGCGCAGGAAGCCCGCGGGCACCAACTCCGAAGCGTCCCACTCCGGCAGCCCGGTCGTCCGGAACGAGGCGGCGCGCCGCCCCGGGCTCGAGAACTCGAACACGGTCGGCTCGTGGTCCCTGCCGACCACGGGCGCGCTGGACGCCTTGCCCGCCGGCGCAGCGGCTCTTCCGGTTGCACTCATCAGCGCACCACCTTTTCGAGGGAGGAGACGAACGCATCGATCTCGTCCTTTGTCCGTCGTTCGGTGACCGCGACCAGGAGCGCGTCTCCCCCGTCACGCACCACTCCCCCCTCGATCCCGACCGGAACTCCCGCAAGAAAGCCTTCTTCGGCCATTCGTGCCACCACCGTCGGCGCGGGAACTGGAAGCTTCACCGCGAACTCCCGCAAGGTCGGCGCCGACGCGACCAACTCGACGCCCGGAATCGTGGTGATCGCCTCGCGGGTGTAGCGGGTTCCTCGTGCGCATCGGATCGCCAGCTCGCGAAGGCCCGACGTCCCGAGCCACGCCATCTGGATCATGCACGCGACTGCGATCAGTGTCTGGTTGGTGCAGACGTTCGAGGATGCCTTCTCCCGGCGGATGTCCTGCTCCCTTGCCCGGAGGGTGGTGACGTAGGCCGGCCGCCCTTCAATATCGACCGTCCGTCCGACCAGCCTGCCGGGAAGGCGCCTCACGTGTTCCATGCGGCACGCGAACAGTCCGAGATACGGGCCGCCGAATGAGAGCGGCGTTCCGAATGGTTGGCCCTCCCCCACAACTACGTCGGCACCCTCCTCGCCGGCGGTGCGCAGGAGGCCGGCAGCGACGGGATCGATCGCCACGAGCAGATGGGCGTTGTGGGAATCGGCGGCGGCCCGGGCTACGCGGATGTCCTCGATCGCGCCCAGATAGTTCGGTGATGCCACGAGCAGAGCGGCCGGGGGCTCGGCGACGGGCACGGAACCCCAGTCGGTGACTCCGTCGCGAAGCGGGACATCGACGAGGATGTGACCGGTTCCCTTTGCGAACGTCTGGATGACCGCACGCCAGTGAGGGTGAAGTCCCCCGCTGACCCATACGGTCTGCCGGCCGGTAGCAGCGGTCGCGAGGTTGACGGCTTCGACGGCCGCGCTGGCGCCGTCGTACAGAGAGGCGTTGGCTACTGGCAGGCCGGATATACGCGACACCATCGTTTGGTACTCGAAGAGGGCCTGCAGGACGCCCTGTGCGACCTCTGGCTGGTAGGGGGTGTAGGCGGTGACGAACTCCGAGCGGAACGTCAGACGGGTGGTGGCCGACGGAATGTCGTGGTCGTACGCGCCGGCGCCGGCGAAGCACACCAGCTCGGGACCGAACTTGTTGCGGGCCGCAAGCCGACCCATCTCGGTGAGCACGTCGACCTCTGGCATCCCCTGCGGGATGGCGAGACCACCGGCGAGGCGCAACGCCTCGGGGATGACGTCGAATAGCTCCTCCAGCGAGGAGAGCCCGATGTCGGCGAGCATCTGCTCGAGCTCTTCGTCGGTGTGGGGAACGAAGTGTCCCAATGTGTCGTCCTAACCCTTCTTTTCTACGAACGGGAGCTTTACGACCTTGCCGGGGACCGGCTTGCCGCGTAGCTCGATCTTCACTTCGGCGCCGGGCTCGACAGAGGGGGGCAGAAACGCGAGAGCGATCCCGTGACCGAGGACCGGGGAGAAGTTGCCGCTGGTGACCTCGCCGGCCGGCTTCTCGTCGATGAGGACCGTCGCTCCGCCCCGGGGTGGCTGACGGCCTTCGGTTGCGAGGCCGGCAAGGCGCCGGGGGATGCCGGCCTTCTTTTCTCGCTCGAGGGCGGCTTTTCCTCGGAAACCTTCGGGCTTGGTCCACGAGACGACCCACTCCAGACCGGCCTCCAGGGGAGTGATTCCGGGCCCGAGCTCGTGCCCATGCAGCGGCAGGGCTGCTTCCAACCGGAGGGTGTCTCGCGCGCCCAGGCCGGCGGGGAGGATGCCGGTCGCCAGCAACGTCTCCCAGAACGCCGGCGCCGCGTCGGCCGGGATCCTGCACTCGACTCCATCCTCGCCGGTGTACCCGGTGCCGGCGGCGACGCATTCGTATCCCGACCAGGAGAAACGGGTCACCCGGAACCTGCCGACGTTGGCGGCGTCCTCCGACACGACCGCGAGGCGCTCGCGAGCGTTTGGGCCCTGGACTGCGAGCACCGCGCGCTCACCGGTGACGTCGGTGCCGCCGATGCCGCCCCTGACCCGCGCGGTATTCGACGCGTTGGGCATGACGTCGAACGAATCGTCGTCGACCCACCAGACGATGATGTCGTCGAGGACCGATCCGTCTGTTTCGTCCAAGAGGTGGGTGTATTGCGCCCGTCCGGGGCCGATCTTGGCGAGGTCGTTGGTCAGTGTCGACTGCAGAACCGCGCGCGCGTTAGGACCTGAGACCCGCACCGTGCCGAGATGGCTGACGTCAAAGACGACCGCGTCGTTGCGGCAGGCCATGTGCTCGGCGAGCGTCCCTCCGGCGTAAGAGAGAGGCATCTCCCAGCCACCGAAGGGCACCATTTTCGCGCCCAGGACGCGGTGCGCCGCGTCGAGAGGAGAATGCCGAAGCGACGGTCCCGTGTCGGTCACCCCGGGCAGCCTAGAGGCTCCGCGTTCGGATTCAGTCGAGCCCGAAGCGAGGCACGGTGGCCGGTTTGTGCTTTTCAGGCTCCGTGAACGGCCTTGCGGCTACTGGCGCTCCGAGCTCCGCTATCCGTGCCCGCGGTGGACGGCGCCGGCGCGGCATCGAGGATGATCTGCGGTCGCTCGAGTCCCAAGTCGGTGATCGCAGCCGCGATCTCGGACACCACTCCTCCGAGCGGGACGATGTTGAGGACCGTCTGGCCGCCCTTGAGCAGATCGATGATCTCTTCGCCGGAATGGGCCAGGACCGAGCGCCGGCCAATGCGATCGAGGTTGCTCATGCTTGCTTGTCC
>CAZCCS010000072.1:3463-10409 GCA_964497005.1 uncultured Acidimicrobiaceae bacterium
TCACCAGGTTGGCCGTCGCCAGGTCCTCTCCGGTCGAACGGAGGCACTCGATGGCCTTGCGGGCGGCCTGCAGCGAAACGCCCGAGTCGAGCAGGCGCTTGATGACCTTGAGCTGCACCAGGTCCGTGTAGGCGTAGACGCGCTGCGACCCGCTGCCCCTCGCCTCGGTTATGGACGGGTGAAGCAGCCCGGTGCGCGCCCAGTAGTCCAGCTGCCGGTAGGTGATTCCGACAATGGCGCAAACCTGCGGGCCCCGGAAGCCCGTCTCGGAGGCGTCGGCTTCTAAATTCACTTCTGCCATCTCCGCCCTCCAAGGATCACAGACGAGTAGTTACGATAGTGTGGCCCACCGGGCTGGGGATTTCAAGACCCGTTATCAAGCGGTTCGACGGGCTCGGGGACAATGAGGAGTGGTTCGCCGGTGGGATCAGGACTCGAAATCCTCGGGGCGGACCCCTTCGATGAATTGCCTGAATTCGGACACTAGCTCGTCCGCCTCGACGGCGCCGTCCTCCTCGTCGTCCTCGGCCGGAAGCACGATGCCTTCGGCGTCGAGGAGGTCCTCCTCGGCGTAGATGGTGGTGTCCACCCGGACCGCCAGGGCGACCGCATCCGACGGGCGGGCCGAGACCACGCGACGCTGCCCGCCGACCAGCAAGTGGATCTCGGCGTAAAAGGTTCGGTCGCGCAGCTCGGTGATGACGATCCGCTCGACCTGCGCGCCCAACTCGTCGAGGAGGATCTTCATCAGGTCATGCGTCATCGGACGCGGCGTCTCAACGCCCTGTTGGGCGAACGCGATCGCCTGTGCTTCGGCCGGGCCTATGTAAATCGGCAGTGTGCGCCGGGAGCCCTGCACTTCCTGCAAGAGAAGTATGGGTGTGTTGCTAGGAAGCTCCACCCGGACAGCGCTCAGGTGCATCTCCACCATGCCTGAACGTTACCCTGGCTTAGCCTGTTGGTGGCGGCCACTGGGCGGGAGTCGACCGTATCCAGAAACGCTTTCTGGGAAAGGCCTTACCTGATGTCGCGGAGGGCGCGTTGCAGTAGCGCGTCGCGAAGCTCGCCACCGAGCTTGGCAAGGTCCGAGACGCTGTCGGCAGCTTGCCTACGCGCCTGCGGGTTGCGCTGGCGAAGGAGCGGCATGATCAGCTGCTCGAAGAGTGCTGCCTCCCTGTCGGCCGAGTTGCGCCAGGCCCGGAGGTGGCGCGCCTCGACCCCGTGGCGGGCGAAGCCCGCGGCGGCCCGGGTGATCGCCAAGGCCGTCTCGTCGAAGTACGGGGTTCCAGCTACCACGGTGTGGACGGTGATGAGTCCGTACTGCTTCAGTTCGTTGACCAGTTCGGCCGATGCGCCGGTCGCGCTGGTCAACTCTTCTGCGCTGTAGCTCTCGGCTTCTCGATCGCCACCACGGGCCGCCGGGCGCGCCGCCGGAGGGGCCGCAACCTTGGGCTCGGGTTGCGGCGGCGCCGAGGCCACGCCCCGAGCCTCTGCCGGTGTCTCGGGTCGGCGTGTGCCGGCCCTTGTCACAGCCTCGGTCCTGGACGGCGATATCGGCTCCGCTCGTGCGGTCACCGGTTCCCGCCGTCCGCGCGTTTCGTGTTCGTCCGTCTCTCGAGCGGTTTCCTCCCATTCCGGGATCGGCTGGCGGGATAGCACCTCGGTCCGTGTCGCCTGCTCTCTCGGGCTCTGGGGTGGTGCTCCGGGGGCGGCCGGTGGGGCGGCCGGCGGGGCGAGTCCGGGAAGGTGGGCTGCCTCCGCGCTTGCACCGCGGTCCGGACCGGACGTCGCGGATGGATGGAGCCCGGTTCCGTTGCGCTCCTCGCCGCCTCCCTCGGACAGTCGTCCGCGGATGACCTTCAGAGGAAGGAAGTGCTCACGCTGCTGGCGCAGGATCCAGCGGAGGCGCTCGACATCCTGGTCGTAGAACTTCCGGTAGCC
The DNA here is from genome assembly GCA_964497005.1 of uncultured Acidimicrobiaceae bacterium. Classification (GTDB taxonomy): domain Bacteria; phylum Actinomycetota; class Acidimicrobiia; order Acidimicrobiales; family Palsa-688; genus DASUWA01. Next base: position 5,405 of record CAZCCS010000072.1, read on the forward strand.
CGACGGTGTCCGTTCGGGGTCGACGAGACCCTGGCTCTCGAGAAAACGGATCTTCGAGATGGTCACGTCGGGGAACTCCTCGCGCAGAAGCGACAGGACCTCACCGATCGACAGGTGGGACCTCTCGGGCACGCGTCTACCGGCCCCGCACTTCGAACAGGAACACCAACCGGAACTTGCCTATCTGCACCTCGTCCCCACTGTGCAACTCGGTTGTTTGGTCGATTCGCTCGCGGTTGACGTAGGTGCCGTTGAGCGAACCGACGTCGCTCACCGTGAACGACGGACCCTCATGCTGGAACTCGGCGTGACGGCGCGAAACGGTGACGTCGTCGAGGAAGATGTCGCTGTCGGGGTGCCGCCCGATGGTCGTGGTACCCGGGCTCAGCGTGAATCGGGAACCGGCGTTGGGGCCCCTTCGCACCACGAGCATGCCGACCTCGAGAGGCAGGTCCCCCACCGTGACTGTCATGTCCTCCTCCCCCACCTCGCCGGCGGCCTCAACCGGGGAAAGGGTGATGGTCGACTCCGCGCTGTCGGAATCAGGGTGCTCGAGAACCGCCCCGCACGAAGAGCAGAAGTTCGAGTTCTCCGGGTTGCGGTGCCCGCAGCGGTTGCAGAAAATCGACGTCACCCAGGCCGTCAGCTTTCGGTCAGCTTGCGGTATCCATCGGCGTCGAGCAGGTTGGTGAACGAGCTGGCGTCCGCCGGCCGGATCACGCAGATCCATCCCTCGCCGTATGGGTCCTCGTTGAGCCTTTGGGGCGCGTCTCCAAGCTCGGCGTTGACCTCCACGACTGTTCCCCCGAGCGGCGCATAGATGTCCGAGACCGACTTGGTCGATTCGACCTCTGCAAAGGATTCGCCTTCGGCCACGCCCGCACCTGGTTCGGGCAGCTGTACGAACACGATGTCGCCGAGTGCGTCCTGCGCGTAGTCGGTGATCCCGATGCGGATCAGGTCCCCCTCCAGGCGGGCCCATTCATGATCCGAGGTGTAGCGCAGCTCATCAGGGACATTCATGGACCGGGAACTTACTGGACGCGTACCGGCGTCGCTCCCATCGTGTGTCAAGAGCGCAGCAGGTTCCGGATCCTGCGCGCGTACTCCTGTGCACGGGCGCGGGCGTCAGCGTCCGAGGCCGCTTCGGCCCAGACGTGGGTGAGCGGCTCTTCGGCGTCCGGGAACACCAGCGCCCACCCGTCGTCGTGGAGGACCTTCACACCGTCGACCAGCAGAACCTCTCGGTCTTTTGCCCAGTCCATCACCATACGCATCACCAGACCCTTCTTCTCCCAGGGCGTGACGACGGCTTCGTGCGCAACCCTGACGGCGGGCAGCGCGCTCACGACCTCCGACATGCGGCGCCCCAGTCCGGCCATCAGCGCCAGCGTGTCCACAAGGGTCGCCACCGCGTCGTAGGCGGGAAGGAACGTCGGGAAGATGTACCCGCCCTCTTGGCTGGCGGCATAGCGGACGCCAGGACGGGATGCGACCTCCATCAGGTGAGGCGTCGACAGCTTGGTCCACAGCAGCGCGGCGCCGCACTCGTCACACATCCGCTCGACCGCCCTGCCCACCGACACGGGGAGTGCAACCGTCGGCGGGGTGGCGCCCCGGCGTGCCGCGTCGTCGAGGACCAGCTGAAGGAGGGCCATCAGGCCCTGGTCGTCGGTGAGGATGTGCCCGACGTCGTCAACGAAGGTGATGTACTCGCCGTCGGTATCGATCACCGCACCGAGGTGCGCGCCCGAGGCCCTGACGAGCTCCGACACCTGGGTGGCATGGTCCCATCGATCGAAGGTGAGCGACTGCCGGGTGGACGCGTACGGGTTCACTGACAGAACCTCCGCGCCCAGCTTCGAGAGGACGTTCGGCATCACGAAGCTGGCGGCGCCGTATGCGTAGTCGAGCACCACCTTGAATCGCGCGGCTCGGACCGCCTCTACGTCGACGTTCTCTACCAGGACCGCGGTGTAGAACTCCGCGGTGCGGACAGGGAACCGAAGATCGCCTATCTCTCCGGCGAGGGACCTCCGGTAGTCCTCCCGGTAGAAGAGCCTCTCGATCTTCTTCTGCGCGGTCTCTGACAGGTCGATGCCGCCGGCATCGAAGAACCGGATGACCACCGACTGTGGGTCGTCTGGCGCCAGCCTCACGGTGAACCCGCCGGCGCCGCCTTCAATGCGGACCCCGAAGCGGGTCACCGGCACGGTCGCCACCTCGAGATCGGCGACGTCGATGCCCGACGCATTCAACCCCACCATCATCGCCCGCTTGAGAACACGGGCCGCCCGGCTGGTGTCGCGGGATGCAACCACGGTCGAGCCCTTCTTCATGGTGGTCCCGTATGCCATGGCGAGGCGCACCGCCAGCTGCGGCGAGATGTCGACGTTGGCCAGGCCGGCGACACCGAGTCGACTGAAGAGATTGCGCGCACCCCGCGACTCCCAGACGATCGAGGAGTTGACGATGGCTCCGTGCTCGACCGTCTTGAACGGGTACACCTTCACACCGGGATTGATCACCGCGTGGTCGCCCACGAAGCACTCATCTCCTAGGACGACGCCTTCCTCCAACCGGGCTCCTCTTCGAAGGTCGCTGGACCTGCCGACGACCGCGCCGCGGAGGCGTACGCCGGCGCCGAGGTAGACGTTGTCGTGGACGACAGACCTCTCGATGAACGCGTCGGGACCGACTCTGACGTTCGAGCCGAGAACCGTGTACTCCGCGAGATGGGCGCCGGCCTCGATCCGGCAGTAGTCGCCGATGATTGCCGGGCCGTCCACCGTGGCGGCGGGATCGACCTCGGAGCCCTCGCCGAGCCAGACCCCCTCCCCCAGGCCGAAGCCCGGTATCTCCAGGGAGACCTGAGCGTCCAGGACGTCCTGGTGGGCCTTGACGTAGGCGTCGAGCGTGCCGACGTCCTCCCAATAGCCGTCAGAAACGCACCCGAAGATAGGGCGCCCGTCGTCGAGGAGCTTGGGAAAGACGTCGGAGGAGAAGTCGACAGGCTTCTCGGGCGCGATGTAGTCGAAGATCTCGGGCTCCAGCACGTAGACGCCCGTGTTGATGGTGTCGGAAAAAACTTCACCCCAACTCGGCTTCTCGAGGAATCGCTCGACCGAGCCATCGTCCCTGGTGATGACGATCCCGAATTCGAGCGGATTCTCCATCGCTTTCAGGCCGATGGTCGCGAGAGCCTTCTTGTCCCGGTGGAACTCGACGGTCTCACCCAGATCGATGTCTGTGAGCACGTCCCCAGAGATCACCACGAACGTCTCGGTCAGCTCGGCCATCGCGTTTCGCACCGACCCGGCCGTCCCGAGGGGGTTCTCCTCGGTGGCGTACACCATCCGGACGCCGAACTCGGACCCGTCGCCGAAATAGGTCCGGATGGCGTTCGCCCGGTAGGCGACGGTGACGACGATGTCGCGCAAATCGTGCTTCTTCAGGAGCTCGACTATGTGCTCCATCATCGGCCGGTTGGCGATCGGCATCATCGGCTTCGGCTGGTTGCTGGTCAGGGGGCGCAGACGGGTGCCTTCACCGCCGGCCATGATCACGGCCTTCATGTCCGCGCTTCCTCTCGTTCGCGTCGGCTCTCGACAAGTGCGCCGTGGGCCATCGGCACGTAGGTGACGGCGGCATACCATCCGAAAGCCAGCGCCGGGATCACGCAGATCCACGCGAGGGCCTCCGCGACGGAGTGCCAGTCGTCGTTGGCGTGGCCAGCAAGGAACAGGGGCAGGGCGCACATCAGCCCGAAAGTCCCCGCCTTTCCCGCCCACTGGACGTCCATCCTCCGCCCGCCGGCTGCGGCCACGTACAGGAAGCCCGCCGCGACCAGGGCCTCCCTAACCAGCACGACGACCGCCACCCAGACCGGTACCGCCCCGACCGCGATGATGGCGATGGCCGCGACCCCGACCAACAACCTGTCCGCCAGTGGATCGAGGACCTTCCCGAGTGTGGATACCTGATTGAAGTGCCTGGCGATGTATCCGTCGACCCAGTCGGTTGCGCCGAGAGCTCCGAGCAGCAGCGCCGCCGGGTACCACCCCGCTCGAGCCGGCCTCGAGAGGAGAAGTACGAACACGGGTATGCATAACAGCCGCACCAGCGTCACCAGGTTGGGCACGGTGAGAATCCGGCCCTCCCCCCGCGACTGGTCGACCATGACGGGAGTTTACGGGCGGGGCAGCTCGATTTGCGGGTTACCCGCCCCGTTACCCGCCAGTTACTCGCCAGGCTCATCCCTGAAGAAAACCTTACGTTGACGTAAGAGTTCGGAGGTACGCTGTCCGAATGGCGGTCGCATCTTCCGAACGGGCAGCTACTCGGACTGGGACCAGCCCCCGCTACAAGTGGATCGCCCTGTCGAACACGACGCTCGGTGTTCTGATGGTGACGATCAACCAGTCGATACTGCTGATATCGCTGCCGAACATCTTCCAGGGCATCCACCTGGACCCGCTAGGCCCGGCCAACACTTCGTACCTGTTGTGGATGCTGATGGGGTTCATGCTGGTCACCGCGGTGCTGGTGGTCAGCTTCGGTCGGGTGGGCGACATGTACGGCCGAGTCCGCATGTACAACCTCGGTTTCGCGGTCTTCACCGCCGCTTCGATACTCCTTTCAGTCACCTGGATGACCGGTGCGACGGCAGCGATCTGGCTGATCGCGATGCGGGTGGTACAGGGCATCGGAGGGGCGCTTCTTTTCGCCAACTCGACCGCGATCCTGACTGACGCCTTTCCTGCCAACGAGCGCGGGATGGCGATGGGGATCAACGGGGTGGCCGCGGTAAGCGGATCGTTCATCGGCCTGATCCTCGGGGGCCTGCTGGCGCCGATCGAGTGGCGCCTCGTGTTTCTCGTGTCGGTACCCGTCGGATTGTTCGCCACCATCTGGGCCTACCTGAAGTTGCGCGACAACGGCGTACGGACCCCGTCGCGCATCGACTGGGCCGAGTGGCCGCCCTTGGCGCGGCGTATGTACTCGC
>CAZCCS010000072.1:10419-11409 GCA_964497005.1 uncultured Acidimicrobiaceae bacterium
CATCACATTCGCGGTCGGGCTGATCTCGTTGCTCGTCGGGATCGTCTACTCGATCCAGCCGTACGGCCATCACACGATGGGTTGGACCAATCCATTCGTCGACGGGACCATCGCCGCAGGGATCGCGCTTTTGGTGCTGTTCGTGTTCATCGAGTTCCGCGTTCCCGAGCCCATGTTCCGGCTGGGGCTCTTCAGGATCCGGGCGTTCACCGCGGGGACTATCGCCGGTGCGCTCGGTTCGATGGGTCGAGGCGGCCTGCAGTTCGTCCTGATCATCTGGCTGCAGGGCATCTGGCTGCCGCTCCACGGCTACAGCTTCGGCCAGACGCCGCTCTGGGCGGGCATTTACATGATCCCGTTGACCGTGGGTTTCCTCGCATCGGGTCCCATTTCCGGGGTGTTGTCAGACCGGTTCGGTGCCCGACCGTTTGCCACGGCCGGGCTCGCTGTCAGCGGCTTGTCGTTCGTCCTGATGAACATGCTGCCGATCAACTTTCCCTACGTCGCGTTCGCCGCCCTGATCTTGGTGTGGGCTCTCGGAGCAGGGATGTTCTTCTCCCCCAACCAGGCGGCGGTCATGAACAGCCTCCCGGCGAGCCAGCGCGGCGTTGGCGCGGGGATGCTGAACCCCTTCCAGAACTCGGCCAACGTCTTGTCGATGGGCGCGTTCTTTACCGTCATAACGCTCGGGCTCGCGTCGACGCTGCCTTCGCACCTCTACCGCGGACTGGTCGCGCAGGGCGTCCCGGCCGGCGCCGCCCACGGGGTTGCTGCGCTCCCCCCGATCGGCACACTGTTTGCGGCGTTCCTCGGCTACAACGCGATACAGCTCCAGCTCGGTCATACCGGCGTTCTGAGCTCGCTGCCTCACTCGACGGCGGCCTACCTGACGGGGCGCCAGTTCTTCCCCAAGCTGATCTCTGCGCCGTTCGCGAACGGTTTGCATCTGGCGCTCTACTTCGCTGCAGCAGTCACATTCGTCGCGGCCGT
>CAZCCS010000073.1:0-11404 GCA_964497005.1 uncultured Acidimicrobiaceae bacterium
CGGGTCACCGCCCAGTATCCGACGGCGTTTCGGGCAGCGCCGATGGCAGCGACCTGAGTGCCAGCGGGCTCAGGGGCGAGCGATCCGAGGTAAGGAGCATCTCCGAAGGTGAAGATCCCACCGTCGGCGCCGGCAAGCCAGTACCCGCGCCCGCTGGGAGACGAGGCGATCCCGACTATCGGGGCGTTGAGATGCTCGGCACCGGTCGAACCGAAGTAGCCGGCATCTCCGAACGTGAAGACCCCTCCGTCGGATCCGACCAGCCAGTACCCCCCGCCGCCCGGTGTGGCCGCTAGGCCGACAACGGGCTTGTTCAGCTGAATGCCGCCGAGCGAACCGTGGAACGCTGCCTCTCCGAAGGTGAAGACTCCTCCGTCGGACGCGACCAGCCAATAGCCATGACCGCTAGGGGAGGCGGCGATCCCGACAATCGGGGCGTTGAGGTGGGTGGCCCCCAGGGATCCGAAGTAGCTCGCATCTCCAAAGGTGAAGACCCCTCCGTCCGAGGCCACCAGCCAATAGCCGTTCCCGGTAGGGGTGGCGGCGATCCCGACGATCGGTGCGTTGAGGTGCACTCCGCCGAGGGAGCCGTGATAGCCCGCGTCGCCGTAAGTGAAGACCCCGCCGTCGGCGGCGGCCAGCCAGTAACCACCGCCGGTCTGCGTCGCAGCGAAGCCGACGACCGGCTTGGAGATATTGGCCCCGGGTCCGCCGAGGGACTGCGCGGACCCGAACCCGGCCACCGCGCCTGGCGTGTTGGCCGGCGGGGAGACGGCGGCGCTGAACGCCGCGTTGATCGCGTGCGGCTGATGGATCGGAGTCGACCCGGTGATCAGGTGGGGCGCCGACGATACGTTTCCAAGCAGAAGCAGAGGCGCCGTTGCGGCCGAGGCCGCTGCGACAGCCAGCCGCTTGTGGAGCTTGCGGATCTTGGGGGGCTTGGGTAGGCGACCGGGCTGGCACCGGCGGAACCGGGCGGGCCGGGGGCCGGCGGCGGGGACGGATTCGGCATCAGGGCCGAGAGCGGAGTCGGGGCGTTGAAGGTGGTCCCCGTTTTCGGGGCTGGTGCTGCTTTGAGTTGTTCTCACTGAAGGGAACCCTTTCGTCAGGCGCGCCAGCCACGAAGAAGCTCCCTTGGAGCGGACGTCTAAATAGAAGTGACCAGCGCGGGGCTCCGCCGGAAAGGGGGAAGGCGGAGCTTGGCTTTATGGCGCCCTGCCGGCGGTCTCTAGGACGGTCACCCGGGCACCTTGTCTTTGGTTGGCCGAAAAGGTTAACGGCACTAACCCAAAAAGTTGACGCGAGACACTTGTGACTTGAGTCACGGGGGGTGACGGCGGGGCTTGTTTGCGCGCGATTGCGGGAAGCGAAAACGCAGGTGGGTGGGCTAAAAGCGCTATACCGCGTTACCTGTGCCGGGTAGCGCCCGGGCAGCGCCGGATCACCGAATTATTGGGCCCAAATCACCCGAAACACCGGGATGACCGCCACCCCGGGCCACGCCGGGGGCCGCCTCGGCAACTCCGCCGGCCCTGCTGCCGGCCGCTCTGCGGCCCTCCCGCCGGCCACGCCTCCTACCCGAACAGCACCCCTGGGTTGAGCATCCCGGCCGGGTCGAGCGCCGACTTCACCGCCCGCATCGCCTCCATCTCGGCCGGCGAGCGGGACAGGTGCAGCCACCTCGCCTTGGCCCGTCCCACCCCGTGCTCCGCGCTGATCGAACCGCCCAAGCCGGCGACCAGTTCAAGCACGGCGGCGTCCACCGACTCGTCCTCGGGATCGGGTCCGACGACGTTGACGTGCAGGTTCCCGTCGCCGACGTGCCCGAACAAAACCAGCCGTGAGCCCGGTGCGGCCTTCTCGACGACCTCCCGCACCTGGTCGACGAACGAAGAAAGCCGGCCCAGCGGGAGGGTGACGTCGAGCTTGTGGGGGATGCCGAGGCTCGAGATCGCCTCGGTGTGGCGCTCCCGGTACGACCACAGGCGCTCCGCGCCGGCGGGGTCGTCGGCCACCGCCGTCGCCGATTCCTCCAGCCCGAGCGCCACCAAGGCCTCGAACAACGACTCACTCACGTCCCGCACCCCCGCGCACTCCACCAGCAGGTACACCGGCCACCGGCGGGGCAGCGGGTCGCCGGCGCCCGAGTAGGCGCAGACCAGGTCGAGTCCGTCCTCGAAGAACACCTCCGCCGCCTGAAGGCCCTCGGCCCGCCGGCGAAGCACGTCGAGCGCGACCAGGGCCGAACCGATCCCGTCGAGGCCCAGCATCGCAACGACCCGTTCGTTCTGCTCTGGCACCAGCCGCAGGCGGGCGGCGGTCACCACGCCCAGCGTGCCCTCGGACCCGACCATCAGCTGGGAGAGGTCGTAGCCGGTGTTGTCCTTGACCAGGCCACCGAGGCGAGTCACCACGGACCCGTCGGCCAGGACGACTTCCAGCCCAACGACCTGCGCCCGGGTCGACCCGTATCGCAGGACGTGCAGCCCGCCGGCGTTGGTGGCGACCAGCCCGCCGATGGTGGCGCTGTCCCGGGCGGCCAGGTCCACCGGAAAGGCCAGGCCGACCTCTTTGGCTGCCCTCTGGAGCTGGGCGAGCGTGGCGCCGGCGCCGGCGGTCACCTGCGCTGCCACCGCGTCGGGCGGATCGACCCAGCTCATCCGCAGCGTGCTCAGCACCACGGGCGGATCGCCGGCGCCGGCGTCGCCCGGCACGCCGCCGCCAACCAAACCGGTGTTGCCGCCTTGGACCACAACCGGCAACCCGAAGCCGGCGCAAACTTTCACCACCGCGGAGACTTCCGGCGTCGACGCGGGGCGCACCACGAGCAGCGCCGGCCCCGAGAAGCGCCGGGTCCAGTCGATCTCGTACGGAGCCTTGGTGCCCTCGTCGGTGAGCACGTGGGAGCGCCCGACCACATCAGCCAGGGCGTCAACCAGTTCGGCTGAAGCGAGGGGCATTACGCCATCTTGGCAGCAGCTTGCATCTGACGGTGCGGGCTCCCGACCGGAAGCACCCGTTATCGGCGGGGAAAAAGACCCAGCCCCTAGCATTGACCCCACCCTCCAACGCATGAACCCAGCACGAACTGACCCAGGGAGGCACATCAGATGCCCGAGCAGCCAGCAGCCGAGCGTGTGACCGTCGCCGTCAAGGACGGTGTGGCGGATGTGCGGTTGAACCGGCCCGAGAAACTGAACGCGCTCGACCAGGCGATGTTCGACGCTCTCGTTGAGACCACCGAAAAGCTGAGCGCCGACCCCTCGATCCGTGCCGTCGTGCTGTCCGGGGAGGGCCGCGGTTTCTGCGCCGGGCTGGACTTCTCCTCGTTCCAGTCGATGGCCAGTCAACCAACTGCTGGCGAAGGTACCCGCAGCGGTGTGAGCCGGCTCGGCGACCGGCCCGAGGGCCGGATTGCGAACCACGCCCAGCAGGCGGCCTACGGCTGGACCGATCTGGCGGTGCCGGTGATAGCCGCGGTGCACGGAGTGGCTCTCGGCGGCGGGTTCCAGATCGCGCTCGGCGCCGACCTGCGGATCGTGGCACCCGACGCGCAGTTGTCGGTCCTGGAAATCCGCTGGGGTCTCATCCCCGACATGACCGGGACGTTCATGCTCCGGCAACTGGTCGGAATCGACGTCGCCAAGGAGCTGACCTTCACCGGGCGGATGGTTTCGGGAGAGGAGGCGGTGAAGCTGGGGTTGGCCACCCATCTCAGCGAAAATCCTCGCGCCGAGGCCCTGGAACTGGCCGGCCGGATCGCCGCTTCCAGCCCCGACGCGATCCGCGCGGCCAAGCGGCTGCTCAATCAGTCCGGGCGGGTCCCGGTCCAACAGCAGTTCCTGGACGAGTCGCGCGAGATGGGAGCTCTCATCGGCAGTCCCAACCAGGTCGAGGCGGTAACCGCCTATTTCGAGAAACGTCCGCCTGTTTTCGCCGATCCGCAGCCATGACAACCGCTTGGGCCGCGCTGGCCTCTAATCTGGAGCCATGACCGAAGCGACCGAAGCCCCCGCTCCGATCGACCAGATCGAGGAGTCCGCGAATCCGGAAGAAGCGGATTCCCTCGTTTCCGCCTTCCGGCGCCAGCTGGAAGGCCAGGTTTCAGTGCCTGCGTCGCTCGTGCAGGACACCCTCCTCGACCTTTGGGGCGTGCTGCCCGAAGGCGAGTCGCGCAGCGAGGTCGAGCGCTGGCTGACCGAGACTCTCGAGCGCAGCCTGTACTCGGTCTCAGACGTCGACGCCAGGCTGGCGACGGTCTTCTCGGACAACTGAACCTTCTCCCGTAACGGGTTTTTCTCCACGACCGACCGGATCTGTCCTCGGCGGGGTACGGTCCTGTCGGCGCAAACCCGTCGGAAACCTGTTACGACGCGCCAGGGAGGAACGGAACGTGGCTGAGAACTCGAACCCCCGCCAGAACGTCACCTTCGCGAGCAACGGAAGCGAAGCTCACGGCTACCTCGCCTTGCCGGCGTCGGGCAGCGGACCGGGGGTGATCGTTATCCAGGAGTGGTGGGGGCTGACCAGCCACATCGCCCAAATCGCCGACCGGCTCGCGGCCGAAGGCTTCGTTGCTCTTGCACCCGACCTTTACGGCGGACCGACGACCCACGATCCCGAAGAGGCCGCGCGGCTCATGCAGCAGCTGCCCGTCGACCGAGCGGCCCGTGACCTGCGTGGTGCGGTCGATTACCTCCTGTCCCTGGACGAGGTGACGGGCGATGCAGTCGGGGCGGTCGGGTTTTGCATGGGCGGCGCGTTCGTTCTTCAGCTCGCGGTTCAAGAAGGGGGCAAGATCGCCGCGGCGTCGGCTTTCTACCCGGTCGGCTACATGCCTGAGGACTACTCGGGCCTGCAGGCCGCGGTGCTTATCCACATCGCCGACGGGGACGAGTTCAACCCGCCCACCTTGGCCGGCGAGCTCACCGAAAAGATCTCCGCCGGTACCGGTAGGAAGCCGGAGATCGCCCACTATGCCGGCGGTCACGCGTTCTTGAACGACGAGAACCTTCTCGGAACCTACGACGCTGAGCAGGCGAGGACGGCATGGGATCGCACCCTCGCCTTCCTCCAGGTTCACTTGGTGTAGAGGACCTCCGAACTAATCGCGGGGATCCGGGATCTAGGGGTGCGGGGCACGGCTGTGCCACCGCCCCGCCGAGCCCTCTAACAACAACTCCAGCCCGAACGCGGCCGACAACGACTCCGCCGTCAGACACTCGGCGATCTTTCCCGCCACGACGATCCGCCCCTCCCGAAGCAGCAGCACATGGGTGAAACCGGCGGGAATCTCCTCCACGTGATGGGTGATCATCACGATCGGCGGTGACCCCGGATCACTGGCCAAGCTTCCCAGCCTGGCGACCAGGCGCTCCCTCCCGCCCACGTCGAGTCCGGCGGCGGGCTCGTCCAGCAGGAGCAACGACGGGTCGGTCATCAACGCCCGGGCGAGCAGCACCTGCTGGCGCTCCCCGTCGGACAGGACCCCGAACGGCCGGTCCAGTATCGCCGCGAAGCCGGCATCGGACAGGAGTGCCCGAGCTCGAGCCACCTCCCCATCCGAATACTTGTGCCACCACGGCTCGAGAGCGCCGTGCACGGCCGAGACCACGACGCCCGTCGCGCTGACCGACGGCACCAGCTTCTTGGCGACAGCGGACGACACGACACCGATGTGCTCCCGCAGCCGGCGGACGTCGACCCGACCGAGCCGTTGGCCCAGGATCTCCACCGACCCCCTGGTCGGGTGCAGGTACCCGGAGGCCAGTTCGAACATGGTCGTCTTTCCCGACCCGTTCGGGCCCAGCACCACCCAGCGCTCGCCCGAATTCACCTTCCAGTCGACCGAATGAAGGACCGGAGTGGCCAGCCGGTCGAGGTCAACAGAGTCGAAACTGAGCGCTGCTGAGGGCTTGCCTGTCACGAAGCGCCGAACCTACGCGACGATGAAGGGATGCCGGGCGTGTACCAGACCCTCTACGAGCGCCTCCGGGACGCATTCCACTCCGTCGAGCCCGGAGCGGACCCGGTGCTCCGCCCATCCACCCGGCCGGGGGTCGACTTCCAGGCCAACGGAGCGATGGCCCTCGCCAAGAGGCGGGGCGCCAACCCGGGGCAGCTCGCCGGCGAAGTCGCAGAATCCGCCCGGCTGGCGGACATCTGCAGCTTGGTCGAGGTTTCCCCGCAGGGTTTCATCAACCTCACCCTGGATGACTCCTTCATTGCCCAGGCCGTTCAGACGCAGGCCGCCGACCCCAGGCTTGGCGTCGATCCGGCCGAGAACCCCAGGACCGTCATAGTCGACTACTCCAGCCCCAATGTGGCCAAGGAGATGCACGCCGGCCATCTGCGCACGACGATCATCGGAGACGCCTTGTGCCGCATGCTCACCTTCGTCGGGGAGAAGGTCATCCGGGAGAACCACGTGGGCGACTGGGGCACCCCTTTCGGGATGCTCATCGAGCATCTGCTCGACCTGGGGGAGGAAGAGGGCGCCCACGAGTTGTCGGTCGGCGACCTCGACACGTTCTACCGCCAGGCGCGACTCGGGTTCGACGCCAGCGACGAGTTCCAGGAGCGCAGCCGAAGGCGGGTCGTGCTCCTCCAATCGGGTGACCCCGAAACGCTGCGCCTCTGGCGGATCCTCGTCGACGCCAGCATCTCCTACTTCGACGAGGTCTACCGGGCGCTCGGCGTGCTGCTCACCCGGGACGACATCGTGGGCGAGAGCTTCTACAACCCCCAGCTCCCCTCCGTCGTCGAAGAGCTCGACCAGAAGGGTCTGCTGCAGGAGAGCGAAGGAGCGCTTTGCGTCTTCCCGGTCGGCTTCACCAACAGGGAGGGCGAGCCGCTGCCGCTAATCGTGCAGAAGAGCGACGGGGGATACGGCTACGCCGCCACGGATCTAGCCGCCATCCGCGACCGGTTTGGCCGCCTCGGCGCGGACCTGGTGCTCTACGTCGTGGGCTCACCCCAGGCCCAGCACCTGGCCATGTGCTTCGAGAGCGGACGCGAAGCGGGCTGGATCCCGCCCGGAAAAGAAGCCGTCCATGTCGCGTTCGGCAGCATGCTCGGCGCCGACCGCCGCATGTTCAAGACCCGTTCGGGCGACTCGGTGAAGCTGATCGACGTGCTCGACGAAGCGGTCGCTCGAGCGACCGCGGTTGTCGAGGAGAACGCCTCGCTCGACCCGGCCGAGCGCGGCGAAGTCGCCCGCATGGTCGGCATCGGGGCGGTGAAGTACGCCGATCTCTCGACCGACCGGATACGCGACTACGTGTTCGACTGGGACCGAATGCTCGCGTTCGAAGGCAACACCGGCCCCTACCTTCAGTACGCCAGGGTGCGCTGCCTGTCGATCTTCAGGAGGGGCGAGATAGACCCCGAGCCGTACTCCGTTGGCGCGATCCCCATCGTGCTGGGCGAGCCGGCGGAGAGGGACCTGGCGCTGCGGCTGTCCGGTTTCCCCGAGGCACTTCAATCGGCGATCGACACGTGGAGCCCGCACAAGCTGTGCTCTTACCTGTTCGATCTCGCCGGCGCCTACACCACCTTCTTCGAGAACTGCCCCGTCTTGAAAGCCCCGGACCCCGCAGTTCGCGAGAGCCGGCTGGCGTTGTGCGCGACCACCGCGTCGGTGCTCGGAGCCGGTCTCGGTGTCCTCGGCATCGAAACCCCCGAACGGATGTAGACCACTGCGGCAGGAGCCGTAACCTCGCCGCATGCCCGACGCAGTCCGAGTCGAAAAAGACGGCCCTGTCACCACCGTCATCCTCCACCGTCCCCACGCGAAGAACGCGGTGGACCGCCCCACCGCCGAAGCTCTAGCCGGCGCCTTTAGGGACTTCGACGACGACCCCGACGCCTCGGTCGCGGTCCTCTACGGCGACGGGGGCACGTTCTGCGCCGGCGCCGACCTCAAGGCGTTCGGCACCGACCGGGTGAATCGCGTCGCCCCCGACGGAGACGGACCGATGGGCCCGACACGCATGCGCCTCTCCAAGCCGGTGATCGCGGCGATCAGCGGGTTCGCCGTCGCCGGCGGACTCGAGCTGGCCCTGTGGTGCGACCTCAGGGTGGTGGAGGAGGACGCGGTGTTCGGCGTCTTCTGCCGGCGCTGGGGAGTCCCGCTCATCGACGGCGGCACGGTTCGGCTGCCTCGCCTGATCGGCGCGAGCCGTGCGATGGAGCTGGTCCTGACCGGGCGGCCGGTCCACGCCGGCGAAGCCGAGAGGATCGGTCTGGCCAACCGGGTCGTCGCCGCCGGAACGGCCCGACAGGAGGCCGAGCGGTGGGCCGCGGAGCTCGCCGAGTTCCCCCAGGTCTGCATGCGCGAGGACAGGCTGTCGCTCCTGGAGCAATGGGGCATGACCGAAACCGAAGCGCTGCAAAACGAGCTACAGCACGGGCAGGTCTCCTTGGGAAGCAAGGAGGTGGGCGAAGGGGTCGGCCGCTTCCGGGAGGGCGCGGGCAGGCACGGCGCCTTCACCCCGTAATCGAGCCGGCGGACGGACCCCGACAGCGCCAGCCGTCCACACCAGATCGCGGGCCATAGGATCCCGACATGGCCACACCGCCTCGGGTTGCGATAGGTCCGAAGACCGCAGGGTTCGCCGAGCAGGCGGTCAGAGCCGGCGGCGGGATCCCCGTCCAGATCGACGAACCTGCGGACGCCCTGGTGTGGCTGTCCGCCTACGACATGGACTGCCTCGGCGACGTGATCGGTGACCACCCCGACATGCGGTGGGTGCAGTTGCCCTTCGCCGGCGTCGAGCGGGCAGTCGAAGCAGGACTCATCGACTCGAAGCGTCTGTGGACCTGCGCCAAAGGCACCTACGCCGAGCCGGTCGCCGAGCATGCAATGGCGCTGGCTCTTGCCGGGTTGCGCTGCCTCCCCGAGAGGCTGCGTGCCAAGACTTGGGGTTCGCCCGCGGGCCGGTCGCTCTACGGGCAGCCGGTCACCATCCTCGGCGGCGGCGGCATCGCCATCGAGCTGCTCAACCTGCTCGCACCTTTCGGCGTCCGCACGACCGTCGTCCGCCGGCTCGACGTGCCCCTCGCCGGCGCGACCCAAACGGTCACTGTCGATCGCATCGCCGACGCGGTTGAAGGCGCGCTCGTCGTCTTCGTCGCCCTTGCGCTCACCCCCGCGACGGAGCGCATCGTCGACGCAAAGCTTCTCGAGCGGATGGGCGAGCAGGCCTGGCTCGTCAACGTCGCCCGCGGCCGCCACGTCGACACGCCGGCGCTCGTCGACGCACTCCACTCGGGCACCATCGCCGGCGCGGGGCTCGACGTCACCGACCCCGAGCCGTTGCCGGACGGCCATCCCCTCTGGGCCGCGCCGAACTGCATCATCACTCCCCACACCGCCGACACCTGGGAGATGGTTCTGCCCCGCCTTTCGGAGCGCATCCGGGAAAACGTCGCAGCATTCTCGGCCGGCGAGCCCTTGCGTGGCCCCGTCGACCCGGAGGCTGGTTACTGACCTGGCAGGAGGTGTGCCGCCGTTGCGGCCTGGTCCGGCCGCTGGCCGGCAGGTGGCGCTGCGAGTGCGGAGGATTGCTCGACCTGGCCGGCCCCGCGACCGATCCAGTCGCGGAGCTCAGCTCGCAGCCGTGGTCGATGTGGCGCTATCGCCGGTCGATCCCTCCACTCAGAAGTTGGAAAAAGACCACGCTCGGCGAGGGCCTCACCCCTTTGGTGGAAATCCAACCGGGAGTGCTGGCAAAGCTTGAACAGGTTGCGCCGACCGGGTCGTTTAAGGACCGTGGGGCCGCGGTGCTCATATCGCTCGCATCGGATCTCGGTGCGCGAGCGGTTGTCGCCGACAGCAGCGGGAACGCCGGCAAGTCCGTCGCCGCCTACGCCGCCCGGGCGGGGCTGGTCGCTGAAATCTTCGTCCCGTCGGGAACCCCTCAGGCCAAGACCGCCGCGGCCGAGGTGAGCGGAGCGCACGTCGTCATCGTCGACGGGGACCGCGCCGCCGCGGCGGACGCGGCGCAAAACCGCGTCGAACGAACCTCCTCCTTCTACGCCACCCACGTCCACCAACCGGCGTTCGTCCACGGTGTGAAGACCATCGCGTTCGAGATCTGGGAACAGCTCGACGGCGGATCGCCCGCGACGGTGGTCGTGCCCGCGGGGAACGGGACACTCGTGCAGGCAATGTGGCTCGCATTCAACGAGCTCCAAGCCGCCGGCCACGTGCAAAGGTTTCCTCGCATCGTCGCGGTTCAGGCCGAACGCTGCGCTCCGCTTGCGGGCTTGCCGCCGTCCGGACTGCCCACCGCCGCAGCCGGTATCGCCATCCCGCGACCTCCCCGCGCGGGACAGGTTCGCGCCGCGGTCCTTGCGTCGGGCGGCTGTGTGCTCACCGTGCCGGAGGACGATCTCACCGTTGCGCAGGCGGACCTCGCGGAGCGCGGCCTGGCGGTGGAGATCACGTCGGCCGCGGTTTGGGCGGCGTGGCGTGCGGCCGGCGGCACCCTTGCACGACCGGCTGTGATCGTCTTCACCGGGCGGTGAAGGTTCAGCCGTCCCGGCTGGCGTCGTCGAGGACGACGGTCTTGATCTCCCACGGCCGAAGCTCGAACCGCGCGTCCCATCGGCCGGTCTCCGCTCCGCGCAGGTCGACGAACGCGCCTCGGCGCCGTGGGACATCGACCGAGGCGGGGTCGTCGGTCGGATTGAACAGCCGCATCTCGATCCGTCCCCCTGACCGCCGGAGGGACGAGACGACCGCGCCGGTCACGTTCAGACGCGACCCGCTCGGCGCGAGCGCGCCGGTCCCGGTGCCGGCGACTGCAAGCATCGGCGTCCAAAGGTCGTCGACCATCTTCCAGGCATCGACCTGCCCGACCGCGACGGCGTAGCGGGCGCGGACCGGTCCCAGTAGCTGTGCGCCTTCCACGGGCGTCGGCGGCCCGGCGATGTTGGGCCGGTTCGCCGGCGCCGGGCGGGACAGGATCCCGGTTGCCCGAAGCAATGTGACTGCGAGTGCCGAGCCGCCGTCCAGGAGCTCGTACTCGCGGACGCCTTCGTGGAAGACGGTCACGCCACCCGCGGATACGAAGCCGCGCGCCGGGTAAGTGGAAAGAGCAGGCTCACGCGCACCGCCCTCGGCTTTTTTCCTTGTTACAGAAGCAAAAGCGCACCCGGCGGTAGAGGACTCGGCCGGCTGGGGGAGCGGGAAGACCGCCCGTAGCCGGTGGTCGCGGCACATGTTGTCGAAGGAGGTTTCGACCCGGGCGGCGCGCTCGCCGGCGACGAGCACCAGGTCGGTCGTCACCTCGACCGGAATAAGCGTCTCGGAGCCGAGGCGGTAGGGCCAACTGAACCTGCGGGTCACGCGGAGTCGGCCCCGGACCGGCCCCGCCTCGACGACGTCCACGTCGACGCT
>CAZCCS010000074.1:0-6191 GCA_964497005.1 uncultured Acidimicrobiaceae bacterium
AGTAGAGCTTGTGAGCGCCATTCCGTCGTTGGAATGGCCAGCCGCGCTAATAGACGGCGGCGACGCGGTCCGCAGATTGTTCCCATCTGACTTCCAGATCAGATACCAAGGTGCGCCGGGGCCGTTCGGACCGTTCGGATCGTGAACCGGGTGCACATCGATGTCCCCGCCGGCCCACTGCTGACAAACCAGGGGCTGGTTCGAAACCGGCAGAAAGGGACCATCTGGGGAAGATGCAATGGCGACGCCGAGGCAATGAGTCGGCAAGTCCGTGGCGACTGAAGGGTCGCGATACCGACTATCGACCTGTGCCGAGTAATACATCAAGTAGCTGTCACCAACGGCTTCGACATAGGGGTCCCACACATTGCCCCCTGCGGCTCGGCTCTGCGCCCATATCGGGAGGCGGGGGAGCGATTCGGTCGATCTAACCCACTCATAACCTGTCCCGATCAGCTCCGGAACGTTTGCCCGGTACTGATCGAGGAAGGCGCTGGAAAAGAACATGTGGTACTTACCGGCGACGCTGATCAGCATCGGATCGGGAAGGTCAAAACTCTGCGCTGGCACTATCGGAATGCCGGGGGTTCGTGACTGAACCAGTGGCAACTGGGGCGGCGCCACGGTGGTGGTCGGGCCGGTCTGTGCGACCTGTGATTCGTGCACAATAGGGGAAGCCAGGGTCTCGCCCAAGCGGCCACTCCCGAAGGTTGCCAGGAACGCCGAAGTTGCCGCCGTAGCAACGAACAGCGACGAGAAAGCGCCGAAAATCCTCCAGATAAGGCGCGGGCTTCTACAAGGTAATTCCGGCATGGGCATTAAGGCGTTCTGGTCCGGATTGTCCGGATCGCATACCGGCGACGTCTGCCCCGTTCATGAGCCGGCGTTACAGCGAAACTCGGCGCAGCTTATTTGACGCGCGTGCCCCGAGCGGATCTCAATCCGACCCGGGGAGTTTGTCCGATCGTCCAAGCTTCGACGCGCTGGTATCCGGGGGTGCTAACCCTTGTCGCAGGTGACGCAAGGAGGGACTAGACATGCACGCTCGTATCACGATCGTCAATGGAGCGAACGACATTGACGGCGGCATCGAATACATGAAGAGGCAGGTAATACCCGGCTTACGCCAGCAGAAGGGTTACCGGGGCCTAAGCATCAGCGGCGACCGGGCAGGCCGCGTCCTGAACATCCTGACTCAGTGGGAGACCCAGGCCGATATGGATGCCAGCGAGAGCGCGATCGAGAAGGTTCGAGACGACGCAGTGAAAGTCATCGGCGGGAACTTCACGGTCGAGCGTTACGAGCAGCTCGTATTCGATGTCCAGCCACCTGGCCCAACCGTTGGAGCCAAGCTCCACATCCGCGAGATCAAGATGGATCCTTCGAAGATCGACGAGAACCTGGCCTTCTTCAAGCAGGTGATCATCCCGGAGTTCAAGAGCAGCCCTGGTTTCCTGGCTGTCCGCAACCTGATGAACCGCAGCACCGGAGAGGGCCGGGTCGGCACGACTTGGGCGGACGACGCGTCGTTGGAGGCCCAGCTGGCGCAAACCGAACCGCGCCGCGCACGTGCCGCGGAGCGAGGCGTTACCTTCGGCTCGGATCGGCTCGCAGAAATGCTCCTCATCTCTCCCGAGTGACCCCGGGGAGGCCGTCTAATTTCCTTTGAGACTGCCGATGCCTAAGGAGTTGTTTGAGGTTTCGGCGCCGATGGTTGGCTGGCTCACAGGTTCCTGACTTGGTTCCCCAACTTCGGAGGGGGACTCGAGGAAGTCGATGGTCGGTACGAAGAACAGATTTCCGGTGAGGGCCTTCGAGAAGTCCAGGATGCGGTCGTAGTTACCCTCGGGTTTACCGATGAACATGTTCTCGAGCATCTGTTCGATGACACGAGGAGTGCGGGCGTAACCGATGAAGTAGGTTCCGTACTCGCTGACTCCGACTCGGCCGAACGGCATGTTGAACCTAACGATCTGATGTTCCGTGCCGTCTTCGTCGACGATGGTATTGAGCGCGACGTGCGAGTTTGAGGGCTTCACGTCATCGGGCATTTCGATGTCTGAGAGCTTGGTTCGGCCGATGGCGCGCTCTTGCTCTTCTACCGGAAGAGCGTCCCAAGCGCTGAGGTCGTGGACGTACTTCTGCACGATGACATAGCTCCCTCCTCGGAAGTCCGGTTCCTCGTCACCGATCAGGACGGCTTCTTCTGCGGGCTTCCCGGATGGATTCTCGGTTCCGTCGACGAATCCAAGTACGTCACGCAGATCGAAGGACCGGAAGCCGTGGACTTCGTCGACGACCCGGGCGTGGCCGGCGAGCCGTTCCGTGATCCGCTGAGCCAACTCGAAGCACAGGTCGAACCGGCGTGCCCTTATGTGCAGAAGCAGGTCGCCGGGGGTCGACACCGCGGTGTGCTTCGCGCCGACAAGGGGCTTGAACGGGTGGAGCCCTGCTGGGGGCGGAGAGGAGTACATTCGGTCCCACCCCGAGGCGCTGATCCCGACAATGCAGCTCAAGATGGCTTCGGGATTGCGAAAACCGACCGACCTGGTCAGGCCGCCGACATCAGCGAGAGCGTCCCGGACCTCTGGTTCGGCCCCTGCATTCGCGGTTAGAACAAGGAAAATCGCAGCCTCGGTGATAGGCGCGAGGACATCTTGGGATTCAGGCGCTTCCATCGAGAGCCAGCGTAGAGGGGAAGATCGCCATTGAGCCGAAATCACCGCGATCGCGCATCAGAGCCAGTAACGGGCTGACGAGGTATATGCCAGGCGAGCGAACTCGGCCACGGGCAGCTTGGCAAGTTCCCGGCTGAGGACTTCAACGCTCACCAGCCCCGACCATCCCCTTGCGAGAAGTGTCGAGGCAAATCGCTCGAGATCAAAGGTGCCGTGTCCCGGCATGGCCCGACGGTTCATCGTCTCGTCCATCTGATCCTCGGACAGGGGAGGCAACGCGTCGTCGAACTGGATGTAGGCGATCATCTCGAGCGGGACTTCGGCCAGGTCTTCCCAAGTGTTGTCGCCCGAGAAGAAATGCCAAGTGTCGATCAGCAGACCTGCCCGATCGGGACCTGCAGCGGCGACGACCTGGAGCCCGTCGCCAATCGAGGCGACCGAGCCGAGCGGGCTGAACTCCACGGCCATTCGCGCCCCCGCATTCGCGAACACGGAAGCGCACCTTTTAACCAAGGCAATCCCATCCTTGTTCATGGTGGCCGTGAACACCGTGACGACCCACGGCGCTCCGAGTATGTTCGCCCTGGAGGCGAGTCGCTCGGCCGAAGAGAGGGTGGCTGGAGCATTGTCGCTGACGATCAACGCCATCACCTCATGGCACCGCATGCCGCGTCTTTGGAGCTCTTGAGCTGCACGATGGTCCACGGCCTCGGCTCCGAGGCCGAGGCTCGAGAAGCCGGCGTGGCTGGCAGCGTCAGCCATTCCCGCTAGGTCGATTTCCCAGCGCCGGTCAGCTGTGAGTCCCAGCTCAATCGTCACTGTTCCTTCACGCCGGGCATTCTTCCAGACGCCCTTTGGCAGACCCACCCGATCGCGGGTCACGGTTCCACCAGCCATCTGGAACGGCGCCCCCGGCACGACTCGAACGTGCGACGCACGGTTTAGGAAACCGACGCTCTATCCTCTGAGCTACGGGGGCTGGGCCTAAAAAATCCCTGGTGAATGGCCGGGTTTGACGCTCCTGTTGTCCTAACGATATCTCATTCTGTGTCTCATTCGTTTTTCGCAGGGGCCCGAATTCGTGTCTCATTCGCCGGAGTCGGCGTCTTCCGAGGACCGCTCTCCGTATCCGTGTGCGCCGTCGTTCTGCGTGTCTAGGTAGATCCTCAACTCACCAAGTTCGCCCAGTGTCGAGTTCTATCGGTCGATCCTCGGTACCGACACCACTCCGGAGGCGAGTTCCGAGCGAGCGCGAGATTAGGTCCGAGTCTGTCGCCCTCGATATCTACTCAGAGTCAGCTGGTGAGCCAGCCATCTGCCGCGCATAGGCGTCCAACCGTCGAAGCTCGTCGGCGTAGATCGAGCGCATCACTCGAGGGGCGAACATCCGCTCGAAGAACCCGCCGATGCCACTCGCGCCTTGCCATTCCGTGCCGATGGTGACTTTGGACGTGCCGCCGGGGGTCGGGTCGACAATGAAGGTGGTGACCGAGCTGGAGTTCGCGTCGGTCTCGACGAGACGACGCCCCGGTTCGGGCTCGGTCGCCGTCATCCGGAAGTCCCGAGTCCTCCCGCCGGCGGTGAACCGGAACGTTGTGACGGTCCCAGCGCCCACACCCCCCGATACGACCTGGAAGTTCGAGAACGCCGGCGGGAGGAAGTGGGGATGGTGGTTGACCTTGTCGGCGATGTACCGGTAGACGTCCGCTGGCGGAGTTTCGACCGGACCCTCCACGGAGAGCGAGTTGACACCCATGGTGTTCTGCTTACCAGCGGGTTGAATTCGTGATCAAGCGTTGAGGGGGCGATGTTCTGCGCCGTCAGTTCGAGGGCATGTTGCTGCGCGTTCGGAGCGGTGCGGTGATACCATGACACCATGGCTAGGAACTTCACGGTGCGACTGCCCGACGACGTGGCCGCGGACGCCGAAGCCCTCGCACGAGCGGAAGGCAAGAGCCTCAACGAGACCGTCAAAAGCGCGCTCATCGAGGCCGTCGAACGCCGCCGCAACGACCCCGAGTTCAAGAAGACGCTGAAGAAGATCATCGAACAGGACCGAGAGCTGCTCGAACGCCTGGCTAGGTGACGGTCCGTTACCTGGCCCTCGCCGACTATTTGGCCATCGCCGTTGAGGTGACCGGCCAGGGAGTCGAGACTCTCATCAATGCCGCCAAGATCAATCTGGCCGACTCGGCCCTGCACGCGCCGTCGGCCAGCTTTGCCGGCCAAGAGTTCTACCCCAACTTCGTGGACAAGGCGGCCGTGCTGGTGGTGCGCCTAGTCAAGAATCATCCCCTGCCCGACGGCGACAAGCGCGCCGCATGGGCGTCGGTGCGACTGTTTATTGCCTACAACGAGTGGGTGTTCGACCCCTACCCATCGGTCGACGAAGCAGAGGCCGCTGTGCAAGCCGTCGCCGGTGGAACCTGGGACGAGCAAGCCACCGCCGAGTGATTGAGACAGAGACTTCGACCCTCCGCTGCCTGAAACCTGGGGCGATGCCGCCCTTACCCCGTGGAATATTCTGTCGCCCGCCGTTGGGCTGTTCGGCGCTGATTGTCCTACCATCTGTGCTACCATGGCCGTATGGCGCAGCGTGACAAGCGATCCGTCTCGTTCCCACCAGACCTGGCCAAAGCCATAGACGCCGCGGCGGCTGCGTCGGGCACCTCGTTTAGTGGCTGGATCGCCGAGACGGCATCTCATCGGCTTCGACTGGAGGCGGGACGGAGAGGAGTAGCGGAGTGGGAAGCCGAGCACGGACCGCTGACGGAGCGAGAACTCGCCGAAGGATTGGCAAGGGCGCGCGAACTCCTTGGCCGCCGTAGCGCCGCCAAGCGACCAGCCTGATGGCCGGCGTCACCTACGACGCTGGGGCGCTCATCGCTGGGGACCGCAACGACCGTCGCATGTGGGCCTTGCACGTGGGCTTCATCGCCGAGGAGGTGGTGCCTAGTGTCCCCGCGCCGGTCGTCGCGGAAGCGTGGAGAGGCGGTCCTCGCCAGGCCAGCCTGGCAAGGATGCTGGCCGGCTGCGAGATCGAGGCGATGACGGCCGACCTGGCCCGTCGTGTCGGAGAGCTGGCTGGCCGAGCCAATCACGAGGACGTAGTTGATGTCGCCGTGGTTGAGGGCGCCGCCCGGCGGGACGATGACGTCATCCTCACATCGAATGAGACTCACATACGCCAGGTCATCGAGGCGACGGGGAAACGCATCCGTATCGAGTCCGTCTGAACAATCTGGCAGCTCCCTGCAGGGGACGAGCGGGCGGTTCCCTGCGAGCAGTACGCCGAATCGCGCGCTACCGAGGGGAACGCGGGTCATGCCTCGCTGCAGCACTGTGCGGAACGTTATGCGTTGCCGAGGTAGGGGGCGTCACCGAAGGCCCAGACCGTTCCTGCGCCATTTATCAGGTAGTAACCGCCGCCGTCCACGGAGCTTGCGATGGTGGTCACTTGGGGGTTGTGGACGCTTTCGCCGGGCAGCGAGCCGTAGTAGGTCGCGTTCCCGA
>CAZCCS010000074.1:6201-11344 GCA_964497005.1 uncultured Acidimicrobiaceae bacterium
GCGTGGGCGCGTGCCCCAGCCCGGCCGCGCTGACGCCTCCGTCGCCGGCGACTAGTCGATAACCCTGGCCGCCGGGTTGGGGGGTCATGCCTACTACCGGTTGGTTGAGTTTCACCGCGCCCATTGATCCATAGAAGGGGGCGTTGAACGTGAACATGCCACCGTCTGCGGCCACGAGCCAGTAGCCGCCCGTTTGGTTATCGGCGCTGATGCCTACAACGGGCTGGTTGAGCCTTACTGCCCCCATTGATCCGTAGAAGGGCGCGGTGCCGAACGTGAAGATCCCGCCGTCGCTAGCAGTGAGCCAGTACCCGTCGCCATTCTGAGTTACTGCCATCCCTACGACTGGCTTGTTGAGGTGGGTGCTTCCGGTCGAACCGTAGAAGTGGGCGTCGCCGAAAGTGAAGATCCCGCCGTCACCACCGAGGAGGTAGTAGCCGTTACCGCTAGGCGTAGCGGCGATTCCGATCATGGGCGCGTTGAGCGTGTGTCCGGAACTGTCACCTAGCCACGGCGCGGCACCGATGGCAGTCACTCCGCCGGTTCGTGTAACCACCCAGTACCCCGCGCATTGACGCCCGCCGATCGTTGTCGTCATGGCCGCGACCGCCCACGGTTCACCCGACGAGAGATGCGTCACCCCCGATGGACATGCCGGTGGTGGTGGTGCTGCCGTTCCGCCCTCAACTTCAAAGAGAAAGCCCGACTTGTCTTGACCCAAAGCATCCGTCACGGCACCAGCGACGACGATGTTGCCGGTCGGACCCAGTGTGAGGGCACCGCCTCTCGCTTCTTCGCCTTGGACCACGTTCTGTTCTGCGACTCCGTTGTTGCCGAAAGTACTGTCGATTGTCCCATCGGGATTGAGACGGTCAACTACTACCGGCGAGGTGGGCACCTGCGCTCCGTCACTTGGCCCTTGGCCCGTTATTACAAGACGGCCTTGCGGGTCAGCAACCATCGAGGTCAGAACCAACACGGAATGTTGACCGGGGACTCGATCTATGCCCCCAGAGCCGAATCCTGTATCAAGGATGCCGCCGCTCGTCACGTGCAGTATGTCCCCGCCGACGCCTTCTGTGTCTGCGCCAACGAGCAAGGAGCCGTCCGGTCTGGCCAAGATGCTGAAAGCCCCGATTCCGTTTGGCCCATCTTGGACGGTTAGCGAACCTCCAGTACCGAAGCCAGGATCATTGGTGCCTTGAGGTGCTAGCGCGACTATCGCGGCCTCCGGATTCGACCCGCTCTGGGTCTCTCCGGCCAGAACGTAGTCGCCGCTCGCCGCCATAGTGATCGCCCAGACGTGTGCGAAACCAAACGGAGCGCCTAGATATTCACCACCGCTTCCGAAGCTGCTGTCGAGTTGGCCGGCCGGTGTGAGCTTCCATGCGGCCATCCGTTCGCCCGAACCTTGCAACTCGTGAAAGCCCCCAACCAGCAGACTTCCGTCCTGCGAAACAAGCAGACAGTTCCCGCCAGCCTGGTCGGCTGAACTTTCGACCTGGCTGTACTTGCCACCGTTGCCGAAAGTCGAGTCGAGTGAGCCGTCGGGCAACAGTCGCGCCACTGCCAGCCCGATGGAAACCGCCTGGCTGTTGACAACGTTCACCAGTTCTGACACCGCGACGATGTCGCCGTTCGATTCGACCGCCACCGCGGTACCGCTTCCGCCGCAGGAGCCCGAACCGCAGGGGAAGCCGGCTGTAACGACCCCGCCGGTCCCGAAAGTGTTATCCGGTGATCCATCAGGCAAATAGCGGTAAATCGCAAGCGAGCCGCTCTGGGAGCCAACCGCGACGATGTCCCCGTTGGACTGGACAGCGACACCCGCCAGAGCGTTCGCCGTGGACACCAATCCTGACGCGCCAAAGCTACTGACGGGGCTACCCGGCGCCGCAAGCGCGCTTGTCGACGCGAAACCTGACCCCGCCAGCAAGGCCAAAGCCAAGCTGACGCAACCAAGACCCTTCCTCAACTTTCTGCCCTCGCTCGGTCCACCAAAGAACCGAAAAGATACCGTATCTAGCTGAGCGGTATCCATCACTTCTGGAGTTTTCTGAACAAGCGGCTCGCATCGCTGCGCCTCGACCCCGGCGATGGAGGTCTTTCTGCGAGTGCCTAGAAGGTGGCCAGAACGATTCATCTGCGTTGATCAGGCGCACGCCAGAGACCGTCCCGGAACTAGCGCGGATCGCGACGGTTCCCGCGCCGGCCTCGAGTTCTCCCTTTCCTCTGAGGATTGCAACCGAACGCGCTGCCAGATCGATCCTCATCCCAGGAACGGGCGCTCGAGCGCAGAATGACGTCAGCAGCCCCTGTGGCCCGATCCGAGCCACGCCAGAACCGGGGATCCCCGCGTGACTCGCGAACATGTCAGGTCCGAACCACGCCTGGGAATGCCGAGAGCGACATCGACGGTCAATCCAAATGACAGCTCGGAGGTGAAGCGCTTCGTTTGGTCCTCGAGGTTCGATTCGAAGTTCGGCTCACGCGAGACGACGGCTACGAGAGAGCGACGCGAGATTTTTCCGGATGATTTCTGCGTCTCATTCCATGTCTCATCTAAGGCGTACATGGAAAACGGGGGACACAGAACGTGCTTTAGCGATACACCTTCACCTCAATTGAACGGATGTTCCGCGCTTTAGGAAACTGACGCTCAATCCTCTGAGCTACGGGGGCCGACTGTCGGGAACAGCCCAGCGGGCTGTTATTTCCCAGGCGTTGACGACACCGCAGGTCCGGGTGACTCAATCCTTATGCCGAAGTCGATCCCGTTGGTATGATAGGTGGTATGACAACAGCGAAGATCGCCGTTAGCCTTCCCACAGAGCTCGTCGAGCAAGCCCAACGGGCAGTCGCCGAAGGGCGTGCCTCAAGTGTCAGCGCCTATGTGGCTCGAGCGCTCGAAGAGCAGGCGAAGCTGGACGATTTGGCTTCGCTGCTGAAGGAGATGCTCACCGAAACGGGAGGTCCTCTTACCCGGGCCGAACAGAAAGCAGCGGACCGAGCGCTTGGCCGATGAGCACGGCCGTCCTCGACACGGGAGCGCTTACCGGATTCGAACGAAACGAACGCCGCATCGTGGCGATCGTCGCTCGCGCCCTTCACCATCGAGATCCTCTCCTTGTGCCGGCCGGAGTCGTGGCTCAGGCGTGGAGAGACGGATCACGGCAACCCCGACTTGCCCGGCTGTTCGGCTCCCCGCTGTGTGAGGTGGTCGTTCTCGATGATCGTCGAGCGAGAGCAGCGGGTCAGCTGTGCGGAGTGACCAACACCGCCGATGTCGTGGACGCCTCAGTGGCTCTTGCCGCACGTGAGCGAGCGGCAAGAGTGATTACATCGGACCCCGACGACCTGCGAAGCCTCGATCCTCACCTCGACATCGTCGCCGTGTGATTGTCCCCTGAGGGTCGTTGCGATCGTGCCGGGTCGATTCTGGTTCTCCGGCCCGAACCTAGCCCCCCGTAAGCCGCGGTCGACCTGGGGAAGTGCTGGCCGATGCGAGACACAACGGACCGCTCCGTTTGTCCTGAAGTTGAACATTTGTCGTCCAGCTAGCCAACTCTCCGTTCGACCTCTGGTACCTGTGTTCAGCTGCGTCTAAGAATCCGGACTGTGGACTCGGCGGTGGAGGTCGCAGCCCTCTCGAAGTCGTTCGGCGCGGTCGTCGCCCTCGACAGCGTGGCGATGACGGTGCAGCCCGGTGAGGTGCACGGTCTGATCGGACCGAATGGCGCGGGCAAGAGCACGCTCTTGCGGATCCTGTTCGGCCTCGTACGCCCGGACCACGGCCAGGTCGCCTTGTTTGGTCGTGAGCACTCCGTCCACGGCACCCCTGAGACGTTGCGGGAGGTCGCCGGTTTCGTCGACCGGCCCCATTTCTATCCCTACCTCACCGGCCGGAGGAACCTGGAAGTGCTGGCCAGGGTGGACGGCGGAACCGATCCCGACGCGATCGAGGATGTGTTGGACAGTACCGGTCTACGGGAGGCGGCCGCCCGCAAGGTTGGTGGGTGGTCGACCGGGATGCTCCAGCGTCTGGGCCTGGCCTGTGCGCTGTTGCGGCGTCCTCGGCTGCTCATACTCGATGAGCCGACTGAGGGTCTCGACCCGGCCGGGGCGCGAGATCTCGTCAGCATGATTCGGCGCCTCTCCGGCGATGGCGTCACGGTGCTATTCAGCAGCCACGACATGGCTGAGGTTGACGAGATCTGCGACGCCGCCACGATCCTCCATGCCGGGCGGGTTGTCCGGCGCGGCAGCCTGGCCGACCTCCGAGCCTCCGCACCCGACGGGTGCCATCGCCTCACTACGAGCGATGACGCCGCCGCCATGCTTCTCGGCCGGACCCACCCGGTGCATATCGACTGGCACGGGCGAGGCGGTCTGAGCGTTCGAGCCGGACCGCGAGAGCTACACGTGTTCGTGTGCGACCTTGGCCGCCAGGACATATCGGTGGTCCAACTCGAGCAGGAGGTGCTCCCGCTGGCCGCTCTTTTCTACGACTTGGTCGGCGCGTGACCGTCGCCGTCGCCCGACCTTCAACCGTCCCGGTTTCCCGAACTGCACCGGGCTGGATCGTCATGTGGCACGTAGAGCTGGCCAAGCTGTCGGCGCAGCTTCGGGTGCGGGTCGTGGTTGCTGGCTGCCTCGTCGCTCCCGCTTTGTTCGTCTTGGCGGAAGCCGTGCAGAGCGCCGTCCCAGCCGACACCATCTTCGGGCGCTGGGTGCACCAATCAGGATTTGCCGTCTCGCTCGTCATACTCGGGTTCGCCGGCCAGTGGGCCCTCCCGGCTGCCATCGGAGTCGTAGCGGGTGACATATGTTCCGAGGAACACAGGCTTCGCACCTGGTCGCTGCTGCTAACCCGGTCGCGCAGCCGGGCTCAGATCCTCGTTGGGAAGTCGCTGGCTGTCGCTACCTACACCGTTGCGATCACAGCCCTCCTCGCACTGTCCAGCACGGTCGCGGGGCTGGTGGCAGTCGGTGACCAGCCGCTCGTCGGGCTGTCCGGGACGGTCCTCTCTCCGGGCGCCGCATTCCAGGCGACCGTCGGCAGTTGGGCATCGGTGCTCGCGCCGGCGCTGGCTATCACCTCCATCGCCGTCCTGGTCTCGGTCCTCAGCCGGAACAGCTGGGT
>CAZCCS010000075.1:0-11339 GCA_964497005.1 uncultured Acidimicrobiaceae bacterium
CTTCGTGTACAAGGCGGCGGCCGAGATCGGCGAGCTCGGAGACAACGTCAGAGCCCTCCGCTCCCAAATCGCCTCCGACCTTCTACTCGCCGAGGCGATCGGCCCGGAGACCGCCCGAGTTTCCGTGCTCGGCCACACCCGCTGGGCGAGCGTCGGGATCATCTCCCAGCCCAATGCCCACCCGGTTAACTCCGACGAGCCCGATCGGCCAGCCGCCCCCTATGTGGTCGCCGCTCTTAACGGCGACGTCGACAACCACGAAGACCTCCGGCGATCCGAGTTGCTGTCGACGCCTACCGAGCTGACCACCGACGCCAAGGTCATCCCCACCTTGATCTCCCGGAGCCTGGCGACCGGCGCCGGCGTGGACGAAGCGTTCCTGAAGACGGTAAGGCGTTTCGAGGGATCCGTCGCCATAGCCGGGTCCGCGGCTGCTTCCCCCGACTCGCTGCACCTTGCCCTTTACGGCTCTGGCCAATCGCTGTACGTGGGTCTCGCAGAGGACGCTTTCGTGGTGGCCAGCGAGCCGTACGGGCTGGTCGAGGAAACCGACCGTTATCTGCGGATGGACGGAGAAAACACCCGCGGCCAAGTCGTGGTCATCGACCGCGAAGGCGCCGGCACGTTGGCGGGCGTGACGCGTTTCCGCTACGACGGTGCAACCCTCCCCACAACAGAAGATGAGGTCGTCCGAGCGGAGATCACCACCCGCGATGTCGACCGTGCCGGATTCCAGCATTTCCTGCTGAAAGAGCTGACCGAAGCGCCGGCTTCGTTCCGGAAGACCCTGCGGGGACGGATCGCTCCCGGCGAGGACGGGCGGCTCGCCGTCAGGGTCGGACCGGAAACCGTCCCACCCGCGCTCGTCTCGGCGCTCGCCGACTGCCGGATCGAACGCGTGGTAGTGATCGGTCAGGGCACCGCCGCGGTCGCCGGCCAGGCTGTTGCTGCGGCGATCGCCTCCTGCCTGCCGGATATTTCCGTCACCGCCCAGCCCGCGACGGAGCTGTCGGGGTTCGGCCTCAAGGACGACATGAGCGACACGCTCGTCGTGGCCATCAGCCAATCGGGAACCACCACCGACACCAACCGGACGGTCGACCTGGCCCGGGGCCGAGGCGCTCACGTGGTGGCCGTGGTCAACCGGCGTAACAGCGACCTGTCCACCAAGGCGCAGGGTGTCCTTTACACATCCGACGGCCGCGACGTGGAGATGAGCGTGGCGTCGACGAAGGCGTTCTACGCACAGGTGGCCGCTGGGTGGCTGCTCGCCGGCGCGCTCGCCCAGGCGGCGGGCAACTGCGCCGGGGCTGTCGGTGACCGGCTGCACAGCGTGCTGACCGGCCTCAGGGATCTGCCGGCGGCCATGGAGGAGGTCCTGGCGAGCCGGGAGGAGATCGGCCGTCTCGCGTCGTCCGTCGCACCGGCACGCCGCTATTGGGCGGTCGTTGGGAGCGGGCCGGACAGGGTCGCCGCGTCCGAGGTGCGGATCAAGCTCTCCGAGCTTTGCTACCGGTCGATATCGAGCGACGCCACCGAGGACAAGAAGCACATCGATCTCTCCTGCGAGCCGCTCATCCTCGTATGCGCTGCTGGACTTCACGGCCCGAACGCCGACGACGTAGCCAAGGAAGTCGCTATTTACAAGGCTCACAAGGCGGCACCTGTGGTGATCGTGCCGGAAGCGGAGGCGGAGCGTTTCCGCAGGGTGACCGGCGACGTGATCACGGTCCCGCCGGTTGACCAGAGCCTGGCGTTCGTCCTTTCCGCGATGGTCGGCCACCTGTTCGGTTACGAGGCCGCGCTCTCCATCGACGCGCAGGCAAGACCGTTGCGCGCCGCCAGGGCGGCCATCGAGCATGCCGCGGCGGGAGGTGAAGACGGCGTCGTGGAAAGGCTCCGCCCTGAACTCGAGGCGGCAACTCAGCCGTTCCTGCAGGGCCTGCGTGACAGCAGCTACAACGGGAACCTCGACGCGTCGACAGCGGTGCGCCTGGTGTCGCTGCTGCGGTACGCGACCGGGGTTCTGCCACTCGATGCCTACGAACAGGAGACCGGAAAAATAGGCTCGCCGGGTGCGCTCCTGTCCGATCTTCTCGATGCGCTCAACGCAGGAATCGACGAGCTGACCCGCCCGGTGGACGCCATCAAGCACCAGGCCAAGACGGTGACGGTCGGGATATCCAGGAGCGAGGAGGTGCTGTTCGGCGCCCCTCTCGTCAAGGCGACCCTCGCTGCGGGCGCCACGGCGGACATGCTCGGTTACCGGGCGCTGCGCACACTCGGCGCGCTCGACGAAGCGGCCGAGGAAGTGGTCGGCTTCACCCGCTACCGGATCGAGTGGGCCGCCCCCGGCGGACCCACCGCTTCGGTGGTGGACCAGGGCGGCATCGCCGCGAACCTGCCTTCGCGAACCGCGCGCGACCCCCGGCTCCGGGGTAGCAAGCACCGCGCCGCCGAGGAGCGGGAGGTGACCGTAGTCCGGGGCGCGAGCGACGGCCGGACGGTGGTGCTGGTCCCCGAAGTGAAGGGCAGCCAGGTGACCGGCATGACCCTTTTGCACGTCCGGTTCAAGCAGAACGTCGACGCCGCCGCCGCCAAGCGCGTCCTCGCCGGCTATCGCACCCGTTACGCAGCGCTATCCGACGCGGTCACCGAGACCGAGCCATTCTTCGACGAATCCCGCCTCGCCGAAGTCCCGATCGTCGAGTTGCTCACCGAGCCGGTGTACGCCCTCGCTACCCGCTGGCGATCCGGAGCACGCTGATCACTTGGGCGGCGCGCTGGTCGGCATCGGAATCGACTCTGTCGACATCGAACGTTTCGCTGCGGTGCTGGCGCGCAGATCGGCGCTGGCCAACCGGGTTTTCACTGACGGCGAGCGGGCCTATGCGGGGCGACTGGCCAATCCCGCCCCGGCGCTCGCCGGCAGGTTCGCCGCCAAGGAAGCGGTGATGAAAGCGTTGGGCGTCGGGCTTGGGTCCATCGACTGGTCTGATGTCGAGGTAGTCCGGTCCGGCAGCGGCGAGCCGGTTCTGGCGATATCCGGACGGGCCGCCGCACTGGCGTCCGGAAAGGGCGTCGGGTCGTGGTTGCTGTCCATTACTCACACCGACACCGTGGCTTCGGCGGTGGTGGCCGCAGTCGCGTGATCCCGGTACTGACCCCGTCGGAGATGGGTGGCGTCGACCGCGCCGCCACCGAGCCGGTGGAGGTCCTCGTCGAGCGCGCCGGGAACGCGGTCGCCGGCGCGAGCCGACGTCTGATGGGCGGCACCTACGGCAGGCGGGTGCTCGTGATCGCGGGACCGGGAAACAACGGGGCCGACGGACGGGTAGCCGCCCGCATCCTCGCCAGGTCAGGAGCGTCGGTGCGGATCATCGAGGTCAAGCAACTCCGGCCGGGAGAACGACTGCCGGACGCCGACCTGGTGATCGATGCGGCGTTCGGGACCGGACTGAGCCGCCCGTACTCGCCGCCAGACCCCGGTCCTGCCGCGGTCCTGGCAGTCGACATCCCCTCGGGTGTTTCGGGCGTTACCGGGTTGCCGGTCGGCGATGGCGAAGCGGTGCGAGCCGACGCGACGGTGACCTTCGCGGCGTTCAAGCCGGGCCTGCTCATAGGTGACGGGCCCGACTACACCGGCGCCGTCGAGCTGCACGACATCGGCCTGGGCGAGCTGGCATCGGAGGCGGCGCACGCGTGGCTCATCGAGGACGACGATGTGGCGGAGCATCTACCCATCCGCCCCAGGGAATCGCACAAATGGCAATCGGCGGTCCAAGTGGTAGGCGGTTCCCCGGGGATGCCGGGCGCACCCCTGCTCGTGGCAGAGGCGGCGCTTCACGCCGGCGCCGGCTACGCCCGCGTCGGGGTCCCAGGGTCGCCGCCGGGCGGTGGGCTGCCACCGGGCGAGTACGTCGGTCACGACCTCCCGGCACAAGGTTGGGCGGACGAGGCGGCCGCCGGCGCCGAACGAGCGAGGGCTCTGGTGGTCGGACCGGGGCTTGGGTCATCAGCGCGCGCCGCCGAAGGCGCAGACCACTCACCGGTCGCCGACCTTCTCCTCGCCACCGGAATGCCAGCGGTAGTCGACGCCGACGGCATCACCGGCTTCGGTGGGCTCGCCGCCGTTCACTCGGTCACTTCCCGGCGTGAGGCTCCGGTGGTTCTCACGCCGCACGCCGGCGAGTTCGCACAGCTAACCGGCAGCCCTCCTGGGGAGGACCGATTCGCCTCGGTCCGCGACGCTGCCGCACGCAGCGGCGCGGTGGTGCTCCTCAAAGGATCGACCACTCTGGTGGCCCATCCAGACGGCAGGGTTCTGGTGTCGGCGTCGGGTTCGCCGAGACTGGCGACGGCCGGAACGGGGGACGTGCTGTCCGGGGTAATCGGCGCCTTCATGGCCCGCGGCGTGCCGGCTTTCGAGGCCGCCGCGCTTGGCGCACACGTGCACGGCAGGGCGGCGTGGCTCGGTCCGGAGGAAGGACTCGTGGCGAGTGAGCTGCCGGTGCTCGTGTCGTTGTGGCTGTCAAACATGCGCGAGGCAAACATGCGCGAGATTCGCGAGGGATGACGTCGCTGGTGGAGCGGGGCGTGGCGGCGGGACGTCTCCGTCCCGCGTGGGCGGAGATCGACCTCGGCGCCGTGCGCCACAACGCGACACTGCTGGCACGCCAGGCGAGCCCGGCGAAGCTGTGCGCGGTCGTCAAGGCCGGCGGGTACGGCCACGGGTCGGCGCAAGTCGCGCAGGCCGCGCTGGAGGGCGGGGCGGAGCGGCTGGCGGTGGCGTTGGTGGAGGAAGGGATAGAGCTGCGCGACGCGGGCATCGACGCGCCCGTTCTGCTTCTCTCCGAGCCGGTGCCCGAGTCGATGGTGGAGGTGGTCGCCTCCGGTCTCACTCCGACCGTTTACACGCCCGAGGGGCTCGCCGCGCTCACCGCCGCCGCGCGCTCGAGGGGCGAGTCCGCTGGGCCTTTTCCCGTTCACGTAAAGGCCGACACCGGTATGCACCGAGTCGGAGCGACGTCCGACGAAGCGGTCAGCCTCGCCGTCCAAGTGGCCTCGACGCCAGCGTTGAGGCTGGAAGGGTTCTGGACCCACCTGGCCGTCTCCGACGAGGTCGACAACCCTTACACCGCTCGCCAGATCGACCGTTTCACCAAGGCGTGCGCGCTGCTGCGCGAGTCGGGCGTCGCACCCGAGATGCTTCACGCCGCCAACTCCGCAGGCGCCCTGTGGCATCCGGCGTCTCGCTTCGACATGGTCCGATGCGGGATCTCACTGTACGGGCTCGCGTCGGACGCCGGCCTCGCGGACGTCGCTCCGGCGGACGGGTTACGGCCGGCGATGTCGTTGAAGGCGCGGGTCTCCTACGTGAAGGAGGTCGCCGCCGGCGAGCGGATCTCGTATGGCTTGCGCTACGGCGTGGAGCGCGACTCGGTGATCGCGACGGTGCCCCTCGGGTACGCGGACGGGGTGACCCGTTCTCTATCGGCCGCCGGCGCCGAGGTCCTCATAGGAGGAGAGAGACGCCCGGTCGCCGGAACGGTGACGATGGACCAACTGATGGTGGACTGCGGGGCGGGACACCGGGTGCGCCGAGGCGACGAGGTGGTCCTGCTCGGCAGCCAAGGCGACGAGCGCATCGGGGCATGGGATTGGGCAACCCGGACCGGGACGATCGCCTACGAGGTGGTGTGCGGGATCAGCTCGAGGGTTCCGCGGGTGTACGTGGACCGGAGCTAGCACATGAACGCCGGCGGGGTTACCGACGTGCCCGGCGTGCGGGTCGGCCACTGGACAGACAGCGAAGCTCTCACCGGTTGCACCGTCGTGATCCTCCCCGCCGGGACGGTCGCCTCGGGCGAGGTGCGCGGCGGCGCTCCCGGCACGCGCGAGTGGGCGCTGCTCGATCCCCGCCGGACGGTCGGCGCTGTGAACGCGGTCGTCATGACCGGCGGCTCGGCATTCGGTCTCGCAGCTTGCGACGGGGTGGTCCGCTGGTGCGAGGAACGGGGCATGGGCTATCCGACGCCGGCGGGTCCGGTGCCAATCGTGGTCGGGATGGTGCTGTTCGATCTCGGAGTCGGCGACCCGACGGTCAGGCCCGGACCGGAGCAGGGCTTCGCCGCGTGCGTCGACGCCCGCGCCGGGACCGAGCCACAGCTCCGGGGTCGCGTGGGTGCGGGCAGCGGTGCGACCATCGGCAAGTGGCGGGGACGCGATGCCGAGGGCTTCGCTCGGCCCGCTGGTATTGGCTCTGCTGTTGCCCGCTCGGGCGAGCTGGTGGTCGGCTCCCTGGTGGCGGTGAACGCCTTCGGCGAGCTGCGCGGCGTGGAATCCGAAGGGCCGAGAGTTCCGGTGTTCCCCGATGAGGCCGACGGGAGCGTTGTCACGGCTACGACGGTCGGCGTCGTCGTCACCAACGCCGCGCTCGACAAAGCGGGTTGCCGGCTCGCCGCCGAGTCGGGCCACGACGGCCTTGCGAGGGCGCTGGAGCCGGCGCACACCGCGGCGGACGGCGACGCGCTGGTTGTCGCGGCTACCGGGACGGTGGCGTCACACGTTGAGACGGTTCGCGCGCTGACGGCCTGGTCGGTGGAGCAGGCGATCCTCGATGCCTGCCGGTAGTTGGGCCTGCCGCTAGTTGGGCCTGCCGCTAGTTGGGCCTGCCGCTAGTTGGTGCGGAGGACGACCGTCCCGGCCATCTTGTCGTGGAGGGTCTGGTTCTCCCGGTCCCACAGCGGCCAGAGGATGTCGAGGATCCCCGGGAGGATAAGCAGGAAGAAGAGGACCGCTTCGGCGGCCCAACGTCCCAGGGCCTTCCCGGTGGAGATGGGACCTCCCGTCTGGGAGTCCACCACGCGGGTCCCGACCGCCTTGTTGCCGACGGTCTGGCCCCCGCGGCTGAGCATCAGGGTGACGTACACCGCCCCGGCGACCACTCCCAGGAGCGGGCCGGCGTAGGCGCCGGCGATGGCCCGGAGGATGGCATCGACGATGGCGAGGATTATCCCGTCGATGATCGTGGCCCCTACCCTCAGCCACCAGCCGGCGAGCACCGCGCCGCCGGTTTGTTGGCCATACCCGTACTGGGAGCGAGGGTCGATCGGGGGCGGAGGCGGGTAGCCGCCGCCACCCCAAGAACCGGGCTGCTGGTAGCCGCCGGGCTGCTGGTATCCGCCGCCCGGAGGGGGATAAGCGCCGGGCTGGGGCTGCTGGTATCCGCCGCCTGGAGGCGGGTAGCCGCCGGGCTGGGGAGGGGGATACCCGCCGGGAGGTGGGGGAGGTGGCGGCGGTTGTTCACCTTGGGACGACGGTTGCCACGGATCGTTCGGAGGCGTGTTGCTCACGGAAGTCTCCTTCGTCGGACCGGCCCCATGGCCGGCGACGCGCGCGACGCTACTCAATGCCGCCAGCGGTGGAGTTGGATGTACCCGCCGGTACGATGAGACGCCGTGCCCGGCCTCGCTGACCTGGAAGCGATTGCACAGTCGTGCACGCGTTGCCCCTTGGCGAACGGCCGTACGACCGTCGTGTTCGGGGAGGGCGACCCGAATGCTGACCTCATGGTCGTGGGCGAAGGACCCGGCCACGATGAGGACGTTCAGGGTCGGCCTTTCGTCGGGCGCTCTGGCCAGTTGCTCGACCGTCTGCTCCTCGAAGAAGCAGGCCTCGACCGCCGGCAGGTGTACATCGCCAACGTCGTGAAGTGCCGTCCCCCAGGCAACCGAGACCCCGAGCCCGCCGAGATCGACGCCTGCCGCCCGTTCCTCGAGCAACAGATCGATCTGATCGGACCACGCGTCATCCTGACCCTGGGCAACTTCGCGACAAGGGTCCTGCTCGGAACCAAGCAGGGCATCACCCAGCTGAGAGGCAACGTCTACCTGTTCCGAGACGACGCGGCGCAACTAGTCCCGACTTTCCATCCAGCGGCCGCCCTTCGCGGAGGCGGCGAGGTGCTCGCCAAGATGCGGGCCGATTTCGTCCGGGCGAGACAACTGCTCGACAGCTCCCCCGCCGGCCCCCGCCCGGCACTCGCATGACCCCACTAGAACGCCTGTCACCCGACCCGAAAACGACTCAGGACATCGCCGGCATCGTGGCCGATCTGACCACCGCCGGGGACGTGATCCTCCTCGACGGAGACCTCGGCGCCGGCAAGACGACCTTCACCCAGGGCTTCGCAAGAAGGCTCGGGGTGAACGAACCGGTCACCAGTCCGACCTTCACGCTCGTACGCCGCTACCGGACATCGGCAGGCTTCGACCTCTACCACGCCGACCTCTACCGTCTCGAACAGCTCAACGAAGTCATCGACCTCGGGCTCGCCGAGGTCCTGGACGAAGGTGCCGCGGCCGTCATCGAGTGGGGAGAAAAAGGGGCTCCCGCCCTCGGCCCCGACCACCTGAGCATCCAGCTCAGGCTCCTCCAAGACGACAGGCTCCTCGAAGACGACGACAGAGCTGGCGGACAGAGGCTGCTGACCTTCACTTGTCCAGGCGGATCATGGGAAGCCCGGTGGAAGGCTCTTGAGGAGCGGCTGGCGTGACCGGGTCGGTTGGCTCGGGGCCGATCACCATAGGTATCGAAACCGCCACGAGCCAGATCGGTGTTGCGGTTGGCCAAGACGGCGAGGCGATGGCAGCCATCCAGATCGACCGGGGCCGGCGCCACGGGGAGCTCCTCGCCCCGTCGATACAGGCGATGCTGAGGCTGGCGAACGTCCACATCAGAGACGTCGAGCGCGTTGCGGTCGACAACGGACCCGGTCTATTCACCGGCCTCCGCGTCGGTATTGCTACCGCTAAAGCGCTCGCAAGCGCGCTGGGTGTCCAAGTGGTGCCCTGCTCCTCTCTCGACCTGCTCGCCCATGTCCACCGCGCCGCCAGCCGCAGCGTGATGGCGGTGGTGGATGCCAGGCGGGGGGAGGTTTTCTGGGCTCTCTACACTCCCGGTGGCGACGGCATGGTCGCGACGACCGAGGCGCGGGTGAGCAGCCCGGACGAGCTGGTACACGCGGCGAGGGACGCGGTTTCCGCCGGGGAGGTGTTGATCGCTACCGGCGACGGGGCACGCCGTTACGCGGACCTACTTGAGTCCGTTGAGGGCGTGCAGATCGCCGGCCCCGAGCATGACCACCCCTCGGCCGCAATTCTGGTGGAGATGGCAGCCACCCGGGCCGCTCTTTCTCCCGACAAGATCAACGCCGAATACCTAAGAGGTCCCGACGTCCGCATCGGATGGGAGCAGCGCGATGAGTGACCTCGCGGTTCACCTGGTCCCGCTGCGCCGGCGTCACCTGCGTTCGGTGCTGAAGATCGAGGCTCAGGTCTACCCGCGCCCGTGGACGCTCACGTTGTTCATGAGCGAGCTGAACCTGCGCACGTCGCGTTACTACGTCGCCGCCCGGGTCGGTTCGACGCTGGTGGGTTACGCCGGGCTGATGTACTCCGGTGACGAGGCTCACGTGACCAACATCGCGGTGGACCCGGCGTGGCAGCGACACAAGATCGGCAGCCGCCTGCTGCTCAACCTTGCGCGCGCCGCGGTCGGCTTCGGCGCCAGACACCTGACCCTCGAGGTGCGGGTGTCCAATGTGGGGGCGCAGGCGATGTACGGGAGGTTTGGTTTTCAGACTGAGGGCGTGCGCAAGAACTACTACACCGAGTCCAACGAGGACGCGCTGATCATGTGGGCGCACGACATCGACAGCCCCGAGTACGCCGAGCGGCTCGAGTCGATAGAAGCAGGGATCAGCGGTTCCACCATCGACGAGACCAACCAGCCGGCGCCGCGATGATCGTTCTTGCCATCGAGACCTCCTGCGACGAGACCGCCGCGGCTGTCGTCGAGGACGGCCGGCACGTGCGCAGCTCAGTCGTCTCGAGCCAGGTGGACCTGCACGCCCGCTTCGGAGGTGTCGTGCCCGAGGTTGCCGGGCGGGCTCACGTGGAGTTGCTGACGCCGGTGGTGGAAGAGGCTTTGTCTGTTGCGGGCGTTCGTGATGGGTCGGACCTGGACGCCGTGGCCGCGACGATCGGGCCCGGGTTGATCGGTTCTCTGCTCGTCGGGGTCAGCGCGGCGAAGGCTTACTCGCTCGCATGGGACGTGCCTTTCGTGGGCGTGAACCATCTCGAGGGCCATCTGCACGCGGCCTTTCTGGAGGACCCGGAGATGGCGCTCCCGGCGGTGGTGCTTCTCGTGTCGGGCGGGCACACCATGCTGATCCACATGCTCCCCGACGGCCGTTATCGGCTGCTGGGCGAGACGATCGACGATGCGGCGGGCGAGGCGTTCGACAAGGTGGCTCGTTTTCTGGGGTTGGGGTATCCGGGCGGTCCGGCGATCGACCGGCTCTCGGCGTCGGGGGACCCGTCTGCAGTGGCGTTTCCCCGGGGCCTGCGTGGCGAGGGGTTCGACTTCTCGTTCAGCGGGCTGAAG
The DNA here is from genome assembly GCA_964497005.1 of uncultured Acidimicrobiaceae bacterium. Classification (GTDB taxonomy): domain Bacteria; phylum Actinomycetota; class Acidimicrobiia; order Acidimicrobiales; family Palsa-688; genus DASUWA01. Next base: position 10,450 of record CAZCCS010000075.1, read on the forward strand.
ACGAGCGTGGTGCGCTACGTGAGGGGGAATCCGGGCGTGTCGACAGCTGACGTCGCGGCCTCGTTCCAGGAGGCCGTCGTCGACATCCTGGTGGAAAAAACCCGGCAGGCCGCGGCCTCCGTGGATGCGCGGTCGATCTGTATCGGTGGCGGGGTGGCGGCCAACTCGTCGCTGCGAGAACGGGTCGTAAGTGCTGGGTCGGAGGACGGCCGGCCGGTGTTCATCCCGAGCAGGGCGATGTGTACTGACAACGCGGCGATGGTCGGGGCGACCGCCTGGTACCGGTTGCAGACAGACGGTCCGACGCCGCTCGATGCCGGCGCCGACCCGAACCTGCGGCTGCCGCTGTCGTGACGCGGCCGGAAGGGGCCGGGGGGCGTCGGGTTCGGTTCAGGCGGTCCGGTTCGGTTCGGGCGGCACTCCGGTCTTTGGGTGACGATTCGAGCCATTTCTGCAGCGAAACTGCCTCCAAACATCATCGCCTGGCCCAAAGTCCACCGGTCTGGTTGAAGTAGCGCCGGAACCTCGCTATCGTTAGCACTCGTCACCTTAGAGTGCTAATCAGCCAACGGAGGCACAAGGAAAATGAGTCTGCAGCCGCTCGACGACCGCATCGTCGTCCGCCCGAGCGAGGCCGAGGAGAAGACCGCCTCAGGCCTAGTGATCCCCGATACTGCCAAGGAGAAGCCCCAGCAGGGCGAAGTTCTGGCCGTCGGCCCCGGCCGCCGTGCCGAGAACACCGGTGAGCTGATCCCCCTCGACATCAAGGTCGGCGACAAGGTCGTCTACTCGAAGTACGGCGGGACCGAGATCACCGTCGATGGGGAGGACCTCCTCATCCTTACCAGCCGTGACGTACTAGCGAAGGTGAAGTAACAAGTGCCCAAGCA
>CAZCCS010000076.1:0-11187 GCA_964497005.1 uncultured Acidimicrobiaceae bacterium
AGATCTTGTTCAATGCCATTTGTGCGGTGGGGCCTCTCTACCTAGATGACTTTCAACTCTTCGAGGAAAGCGATGATCCGCTCGTGGGCTTCGCCCTCGTCGACAACGATCTCGCCTGCCTTGCGGGCTTCGGCCGGGGAAACGGAGGAGATCTCCTGGCCCGCGCCGGCGTTGCCTACCGAGCCGGCATCCACGCCGAGATCGGCGACCTTCAGCTCGTCTACAGGCTTTCCCTTCGCGGCCATGATGCCCTTGAACGACGGGTACCTCGGCTCGACCACCCCCGCGGTAACGGTGATGACGGCGGGCAGCGCAACCTCGACCTCGTCGTAACCCGCCTCGGTCTGGCGTTCGACGTGGACCTTGCCATCGGAGACGCTGACCTTTTTCGCGAATGTGACCGCCGGCAGCCCGAGGAGCTCGGCGACTTGGACGGGCAGGGTCCCGGTGTAGCCGTCGGTCGACTCGGTCGCGGCGATGATCAGATCCGGTTCGGCCCGCTTGATGGCCGCTGCGAGGACCTTGGCGGTCCCGAGTGCATCCGACCCCGCCAGCACCGGGTCGCTCACCAGGATCGCCTTGGCAGCCCCCATTGCGAGGGCGGTGCGCAACCCGCTGGTCTCGTTATTGGGCGCCATTGACACCAGGGTCACCTCACCGCCGCCGGCCTGTTCCGCCAATTGGAGACCCATCTCCACGCCGTAGGAGTCGGACTCGTCCATGATCAACTTGCCCTCTCGCACCAAATTGTGGTTTTGAGGGTCCAGCTTCCCGGGCGAGGCCGGGTCAGGAATCTGCTTGACGCAGACGACAACGTTCATTCCTTCATTGTTCTCCACAGTCTCCCGAGTGAACAAACCGGCCCGGGGGCACTGTCGACCCGATCGTGCGCGGGGCTGCTACCGTCCCAGGGTCGTGAGCGAGCCCGACGAGGTCCGACTCCTAGTTCCCGCGTTCCCGGAATTCCTCCGTTTGGCGCGGGTCACCGCGGCCGGCCTCGCCGGCCGCCTGGGTTTCTCGTACGACGAGGTCGAAGACCTGAGGCTGGCCATCGACGAGCTCTGTTTCGGCCTCACCGGGCCCACCGGCCGGCGCGGCACGGTGGAGCTCAGGTACCTCATGCTCGACGACGGGCTTGAAGTGGAAGGCGAAGGTCGTTTCGTCGACGACATCACGCCGGTCGGTCTCACCGACCTTTCCCGGGTGATCCTCGGCGCGCTCGTTGACGAGCACGAACTAGGACCCGGCCCCCCGGCCCCGCATTTCAGACTCGTGAAAAGGCGCCGGAACGACCCGACCCACGCTGGTGACTGATCGAGAATCCCTTCGTGAAGCGTTCGCCGAGTACGCGCGCACGGGAGACGTGGTTCTGCGAGACCACCTGGTATCGGCGCACATGGGGCTGGCGTCTTATCTGGCCCGGCGGTTCGCCAACCGGGGGCAGCCTCTCGACGATCTCGTTCAGGTGGCGGCGCTCGGCCTGCTGAAAGCGGTCGACCGGTTCGACCCGGGGCTCGGAATCGAGTTTTCGACTTACGCGACGACCACCATTGTCGGCGAGCTCAAGAGACATCTCAGGGACAAAGGATGGGCGGTTCGCGCCCCCCGCCGGATGCAGGAGCTCTACCTCAACCTGAGCCAGGTAGTCGACGCCCTCGGGCAGGAACTCGGCCGATCACCGACTATCGCGGAGCTGGCAAACGAGGTAGGGGTCTCCGAAGAAGACGTCCTCGAAGCGCTCGAGGCCGGCCAGGCATACCGTTTCGCTTCGCTCGACGCGCCGAAGGGCGACGGGGAAAACGGCGACTCGCTCGGCGACCGGCTCGGCGGCGAGGACCGCGAGCTGGCACGTGCGGAGGGGCGTGCCACCCTCGACCCTCTTCTGCGGCAGCTCCCGGCCAAGCAGCGCCAAGTGGTCGAGCTCCGTTTCTTCGAAGGCTTGACCCAGTCGGAGATCGCCCGGCGGCTCGGGATCTCGCAGATGCAGGTCTCACGCCTTCTCACCCGGTCGGTGGCGCAACTGCGGTCGCTCGCCAAAGTGCCGCCTTCAGAGTTCGGCTAGATACCAGCCGGTGCGGCTGCTTCTCATCGTCAACACCTCCGCTTCGTCGGTGACGGCACGCGCCCGGGTGGTGATCCAAAAGTCCCTCGCCGCAGACCACGAGGTCACTGTCGCCGAAACGAGCCGGCGGGGGCACGCCACCCGGTTGGCCCAGGGCGCAGCATCAAGAGGCACAGACGTCGTGGTGGTGCTGGGCGGCGACGGGACCTTGAACGAAGCGGCGAACGGCATCGCCGGCACCGACTGCGCGTTGGGCGTTCTTCCGGGGGGTTCTACCAACGTGTTCGCCAGGACGATCGGTATGACGAACGATCCGATAGAGGCGACGGGTGAGTTGTTGTCGGCGCTGGGACGCGGGTCGTCGGGTATGCGCACGGTCGGCCTAGGTAGCGTCAATGGTCGACGATATTTGTTCCACGTTGGAGTCGGATTCGACGCCGCCGTGGTCGCCCTGGTCGAGAAACGCTCCCCGATAAAGAAATACCTCGGGCACGCGTTCTTCGCCTACGCCGCACTCGACACCTGGGCGCGCGGGTTCGACCGGCGGCGGCCTCATTTCTCGGTCGAACTCGAGCGCCTCGACGGCGAGAAGGTCGAGGTAGAGGACGGCTACTTCGCAATCGTCCTTAACACCAACCCCTACACGTTCCTCGGCGAGAGGCCCTTCAACGTGGCCCCAGCGGCGCGCCTGGACACTCCTCTGAGCGTGGTGGTGCTCCGGTCCCTCGGCGCCGCCACCGTTCTGGGGCTCGCCGCAGCGGCGCTTCGTGGTAACGAAGGGCTACAGACCTCACGAAAAGTTTCAGTCGTTGACGATGTGGTCGCAGCGGTCGTTCGGCCCCGCGAGGGCGTCCCCTATCAGGTGGACGGCGACTACCTCGGAGAGGCTGGGCGACTCGAATTCCGGTGGGAACCGGAGACTCTCCGCCTGGTGGTCCCGATAAAGGCAACGGGCAGAATCTAGGTTTGCGACCCAGGGATTTGGTTATCCAAAGCCTTGCATTTGCCGTACCCGCGCTTTACGCTGTGGAATCGCTGCGGTGAACACACGGTTTTGGTGTTACAACGCACGTGACTAATTTCACAACCTCCCCCGAAAGGTAGTCGCTCGTGGCCCTCACCTGGAGCCGCAACATCGAGTGGGACGTAGACGACTGGCGTGACCAGGCGGCCTGCCGTGACACCGACCCGGATCTGTTCTTCCCGATCGGTAGCACCGGTCCGGCGATCGAGCAGATCGAGGCGGCCAAGGCGGTCTGCATGCAGTGTGACGCCCAGCGGTCCTGTCTCGAGTTTGCCCTCGCAACCAACCAGGAGTCCGGAATATGGGGTGGGACGTCCGAGGACGAGAGGCGCAAGCTGCGCAAGGCGTGGTTGGCCAACCAGCGCCGGGCTTCCTGATAATCGCTCCCACATAGCAACAGAAGAGGCGCCCGGCCGGGTCAGGCCGGGCGTTTCCGCGTTTACAGACTGGCGAGGTCTTCGGCGGTCGCCTCCACCGGTATCTCCAGCTCGACCACCGTGCCGCCGTCGGTCCGCATCGATATGGTCCCGCCCAGCTGAGTCCGAACGAGTCCCCGGACGATCGACAAACCGAGGCTGGTGGTGTTGTCGATGGTGAAATCCGGGGGGAGGCCGACGCCGTTGTCCCGAACGTAGACCCGCAGATGGTCGTCTTCGCGCCGCAGCTCGACAGTGACCTGCAAGCCCGGTTCGTCGGCGCCGTCCCCACCGACCATGGTCTCTTCGGTCCCGGTCCCCGTCCCGGTCCCTGTCTCGGTCCCGGTTTTGGGTTCGGAGGCGGGGATGGCGTGCTCGGCGGCGTTTTGCAACAACTCGGTGATGACCACGGCCAAGGGTGTGGCGACCGCGGCGGGCAACTCCCCTGCTTCGCCGGCGTACCTGATCCGAACCGGGTGTTCGGTGCTGCCGAGATCCTCGGCCATGCGCACGAGCGAGGGAAGGATGTCGTTGAAGTCGACCTCGTCGTTCGTGTCCCGGGACAGGATCTCGTGAACGACCGCTATCGAGCGCACCCGCCGTTCCGACTCCTCCAGCGCGTGCCGTGCCTGCCCCTCGGGCATACGGCGGGACTGGATCCGTAGGAGTGACGAGATGGTCTGGAGGTTGTTCTTCACCCGGTGGTGGACCTCCCGGATGGCTGCGTCCTTAGATAAAAGCAACCGGTCCCGCCGGCGAAGGTCGCTGACGTCGCGCATGAGCACGAGCGCCCCGGTCACGGCACCGTGATCCAGGAGTGGCACGCACCGGATCGCGACCGCCGTGTCGGCCCCGAAGACAAGCTCCTCGACGGCCGGGAGCTTCGTCTGGTACGACAACGACACCGCCGACTGCGCCAGCCCCGCCTCGTCCAACCGGACCCCTTCGATACCGGAGTAGACGCCCATCCGGTGCAGAGCGTTCACCGCGTTCGGGGATGCGTAATCCACCCGGGCGCTTGCATCAAGGACGAGAACGCCGTCGCCCACTCTCGGCACCTCGGTCACGTCGTCCTCGTCAACGGGAAAAGGAAACTCTCCGTTCGAGATCATGCGGGCCAGCCGGTCGAAAACCTCCATGTACACCCGTTCGAGAACGCCAGGGCGGCGGCCGACCGACATCGCCGACTCGCGGGTCATGATCGCCACCATCTCCCCCTGCCAGCGCACCGGGATGCACACGAGGCGGGCGAACTCGCTCCGACGAGGTATCGCAACCTCGCCCTCGACGACACCCCCGACCGACCACGCCCTCGGAAGAACCGGCCGTTCGACCGCGCTCATCACCGTTCCGACCAGGTCGTCGAGATGCAACGTCTGGTTGGTGGTCGGGCGGATCTGACCTAGGACGACGAACCGGTCGGGCACGGTCTTGTCGGGCGCTCCCTTGGTCACGGGTGCGAACAGAAGCAGATCGGAAAAGGACAGGTCCGACAGCACTCCCCAGCCGGCGACCAACCGGTGAAGGTGCGCGACGACAGGACCTTCCAGGTCGGTGTGTTCCTCGACGAGTTCTGCCAGTGTCGCCATCGCGAGAGGTCCGGTCCCCTGCCCGTCCCTAGTTCCAGATTTGCTTGCCGAGGCGGAGCAGGCCGGACAGGTCGTGAATGTCGGCGTCGAACTCCGGGGCTGTCGCGATGACGTCAGGACGCACGGCCAGCTCCTTGCGCTGAGCCGCCTCGCGGCGGGCCACCACGTGGAAGTTGGTGAAGTTCGCCCCTACCTCGTAAAGCACTCGTCCGAGTTGGTCGCGGTCGGTCCCGAGGCTGTCAGCAAAGCCTTCGCTGCCAGCGAGCTCCTGCGCATCGTCTTGCACACGCCTGGCCCTCCTCGCCGCAGCCTCGTCGAGCAGGTACTCCGGAAGCACCTTGTTGAGCACGAGCGCTCCGAGGTCGAAATGCTTCGATGAGAGGACCCGGATGAAATACTCCGCCTCTCGTACCGGTGCAGCTTCGAGGGTGCTGACCACCACGAAGGTCGTACGCCTGTCGTGAAGGACCCTCTCCACCGCATGAGCGCGCTCGACGAAACCGCTGTACATCGTTTGGAACAGAATGAAGAACTCGGCGATGTCCTCGAGGAACTGGGATCCGAGCACCCGATCCGCCACTTGGTAGAACGGCCGAGTCGCGAAATTGACCATGCGGGACCGGTAGGGCGCGATGAGCAGCCGCAACAGTCGGGAGGAAAAAAACTCCGCCATTCGCTGAGGAGCCTCGATGAAGTCGACAGCGTTTCGCGTCGGTGGGGTGTCGACGACGATGAGATCGAAATTGCCCTCCAAGTGGATCTCGTAGAGGCGCTCCATAGCGATGTAGTCGTGACTCTGCACGAACTTCCCGGAGATGTTCTGGTAGAGGGGATTGGACAGGATTCTGTGTGCGGTGTCTCGGTCGGGTGCGTGCCGTTGCACCAGATCGTCCCAGCTCTGCTTGGTGTCGAGCATCGCCGCCCAAAGCTCGCCCCTCGGCCTGACCCCGGCGGTCTTGAAGGAGTCCGGTTCGATGCGGGTTTCGACGTTCCCGAAACCTTCCAAGCCCAAGGCGTTGGCGAGCCGTCGCGCCGGGTCGACGGTAAGCACCAGGACCTTGCCTCCATGATGAACCGCGGCCATCGCAGCAAGAGCGGCCGCGGTGGTGGTCTTGCCGACGCCGCCCGATCCACACGTAATGACGATCTCCTTGGACGCGATCAACCCTTCGAGCGTCTTCTGCGGCGCGGCACCGGCGTCGTCCTTCGACATCAGTAGCCCAGCTCCGCGGAGAGCGCGTCGGCCATCTGGTGGGTGGCGCGCAGTCCATGCGAACGGAAGAACAGATAGGGCACATATAACAGCGGGATCGCCGGATCGATCGCTTCTCGCAGGCGCTCCAGGTGCTCGGTGCGCGACCTTCTCATCGTTACTGTCAGCCGTGCGGCATCGAGCAGAGGCTCGCTGGGTCCTTCCAGGATCTGGTCTAGCCGACCGCGTTCCTCGGGGGTGTCGAGCCGCTCGAAGACCTCCTCCTCGCCGCGCCCGAACAGCTCAGGCAGGACCCGGTTCACGATGACCGCGGCAAGATCAACCTTGGTCTCGGCGTGCAAGCGCTCGGTCAGCTCCAGGGTCTCGCTTACCGGCATCTCCGCTGGCGTGGCCACCACCGCGACGCCGGTCGTCGCGGGATCCTCGAGGATGTCGCGCATCCAACCGGTCTGCTGGCGGACCAGACCCACTTGGACGAGTTGGTTGATCGCCTGGGGCGCCGAGAGCTGGCTCACGATGTGGCCGGTCGCCGACGAGTCGACGACTACCAGGTCGTAATGCTTCTCTTTGACCTCCCAGCAGAGCTTCCCGACCGTCACGATCTCGCGCACCCCGGGCGCGGCCGAGGCGACAAAGTCGAACATCGACGCAAGCGGGCCGATGCGAGCGACCAGAGGGACCCGCAGCTGCAGAGAGAGGTACTGCTTAAGGGAGGCCTCCGTGTCCATCGACATCGCCCACAGGCGGGGCGCGATCTCGCGCTCCTGAAAATGGATCGGGTCGGTCTCGAAGAAGTCGGAGAGGTTCCCTTTGGCGTCCACCTCGCACACGAGGGTCTTCTTGCCGCGGCTTGCGCCTAGCCACGCGAGAGCTGCGGCGATGGCGCTCTTGCCGACTCCGCCTTTGCCGGTTACGAAGATCAGCTTGCGCTCAAGCAGGTCAACCAAGCCGGACCGCACTCACTCAGCGCACCGCAGAGCCGAAACCGACGCGACGCTCATCGCTCGCGGTGTCCAGCTCCACGTACGCCACCTTCGCCGCCGGGACACCAACGCGGCGGCCGCGGCGGTCGGTGAGCCAGAGAATCCCCGAGTCCGAGGCGAGGGCCTTGTCTATGTGGCCGGCGACGGTGTCGGCATCGGTTCCCTCGGGCAGCTCGACCTCGATCTCCTTGGGTGTTTGGGTGACACCGATACGGACGTCCACTGGGCTCTCCTTGCTCGTCCTTGGGCTGATCGCCTGGGCCCATGGTAGATCGGGCGGGCGTCACACCGTCCCGGTAGCGTCTTGCTGGTGGACGGCAGCACCACCCCGACGGCGAGGGCCGAGCAGTGGGCCTCCACCATGGCCGGTCACATCGTGGTGAAAAGCGGACGGGCCAGCCGGGAGGTGCGCCAGGCCCACATCTCGGATGACGGCGTCGCGGTGTCCGCGACGCTGTTCGACCGAGTCGGGAGGGAGCAGGCGGAGGACACCGAGCTGGCCGTCGGGGCCACCCGGTCGAGCGGGGCGGGTCGCCGGGCCAGGGAGGAGGAGCCCGACGAGTGGCGTACCTGCTTCGAGCGCGACCGCGATCGGATCCTGCACTCGCCGGCGTTCCGCCGTCTCGCCGGCAAGACCCAGGTGTTCATCTTCCCGGCGGATCACCAGCGAACCAGGCTCACCCATGCTCTCGAAGTCGCCCAGGTGGCGACCGCGATCGGCCGCGCCTGCCGCCTCAACGTGGCGCTGGTCGAGGCGATCGCGCTGGGACACGACTGTGGTCACGGGCCCGGAGGCCACGCGTCCGAAGACGCCATGGAAGTCTTCATCCCTGGATTCGACCACGCGGTGTGGGGCGCCGACGTGACTGCTGGTCCGCTCAACCTTTGTGCCGAAACCCTTGACGGCATCCGCAACCACTCGTGGTCCCGCCCCTCGCCGTCTACTCCGGAAGGTCAGGTGGTCGGACTCGCCGACCGCATCGCGTACTGTGCGCACGACCTGGAGGACGCGGTGCATGCCGGGATTGTCTCGGCGGCGGATCTTCCGGGCGCTGTCATCGAGGTTTGCGGTTCGCGCAGGTCCGAGCAGCTCCGGGCGTTCATCTCCGACGTGGTCGAATCGGTCTGTGAGACCGGGCTGATCGGGCTGTCCGCTCCACTTGCGGAGGGGCTCGCAGAGCTCCGACGGTTCAATCACGAGCGTATCTACCTCAGGCGGGAGTCGGTTGCTCAGGCCCAAGCGGTGATCACGATGTTGAGAGCCCTGGTCGAGCACTACGTCGCCAATCCCTCCCTGCTGCCCGCCGATCTTCGCGGCAGTGACGACACGGTGAGAGCCGCGGTCGCCTACGTGAGTGGCATGACGGACCGTTTCTCATGCGCGCAGGCGGTCGCCCTGTTGGACTGGCCCGACCACCAACTCCCGAGAGGGCAGTACCAGTCCTGATCGAGGGCCGACCGGCTACTGCGACAGGAGAGCGATCAGGAGTGTGAGGTGTGCCAGGCTCGCAAGAATGCGAGCGCGACCGACGCAGCGTTGTCTGCAGCAAGCTGCCTGTAGACGAAGAACTCGGTCGGGAAGCCGGGCAGCATCAGCGGGTCTCCGCCTCCGTCCGAAGCGGCCCGGAACCCGATGAACGGAACCCCGTGGGCGGCCGCCACGTCGAACACCGCCGCCGTCTCCATGTCCTGGCTGACGAAGGTTCCCGCCGGCGGGGTCGAAGCCGACTGGTAGCCGAGCACGAAGGAAGGCTCGAGGAAGGGCGGGACCGTCGACGCGAGATTGGCTGCCTGGGCCGAGGTCGCGGTGTCGGGGAACGGGCACGGCCAGCACCCGAGCACGTCGCTCGCCTGGGGGATGCACGGGAGGGTCCTGCCGCCAAAACCGTCCATCGACAGGCCGGCGCCTCCCACCTCGACCTGGGGCTTGTGGCTGACGGTGATCGGGACGGTGGCGCTTGGCGGGACCGGCGGGCCGGCCGGCTGGCACAGGCAAAGCGGGTCGCCGACCGGGGTCGTCTGCTCGAGGGCCACCGGTTGGTCCGTTTGGTTGAGGGCGTCAGCGAGGACTGCGAGGGCCTTCGGGCTTGTGTCGACGAACGTCTTCCCGTCCTGTGTCCACCGCGCCGGGACCATCACATCACCGATGTAGTCGCCTCCCGAGGTGCCGGAGAAGACGACCGCAGATAGGCATTCAAAGTGGGCGAACGCGGCTTCGGTCGTCTGGGTCGCGTTCTCGAGACCGATTCCGGTCAGCGCGATGATGGCCTGGTTGCCCTCGACGGTCCCCGACCAGAAGCCCTTACCGTCGTTGACCCATACCGGGTTCGGGTCCACAGATGAGGCGGCGATGATCGGGGCAGCCTCCAACGGCATCGCGCCGAGGATCAAGACGGGGCATCCGTTGCGCGCGACGGCGGGTGGCTGGTCCACCGGCTTTGCGGTCGTGGTCGCCTTCGCTGCCGACAAGGGCGCCAAGGCGCCGGCCAGAGCGGCCGACGCGAACACGGCCCCCAGCCGTTGCCGACGAGTCAGCACGCTGATCAGTTCAACGCCGGCTGGGTGATTCCTGCTTCTGGAGCCGGCGCCGGCTTACCTCGGGTGGACTTTAGGAGAAGAACGTGGTCTCGTGGTCTCGTGGTCTCGTGGTCTCCAACGTTTACGCTGCGTCGGGGCCCGTCTGGCCGAAGAAGACAGCGAAGGACCGGAACCTGGGTTGCGTGTCTTTATCCCCGGAGCGGTTTACGCCGAGATATGAAGCGTGATTTTGGTGAACGAAAGGCGGGGTGTGGACACAGACAGGGCCATGGAAGCGCTGAGCGAGATCGTGGTGGAACTCCACGAACGCGGCGACTCATTGACTCCCCTCGAGTTCCGGACCTACGCGTGGGCTCGCACGTCGCTCGCGGTGCTGACCGCCATCCGAATTGAAGAGTCCCTCTCTCACGTGGACACATCCGACTTGCCGGTAATCCTGTAGCGGTCGCGGAGCCGCCCCCGTCCTCGGCACCCTTCCCGAAGTCCCCGCGCAGCAGTTTCGTAACAGAGCCTTGTCGGGGAATCGCGATCCGGTGACGAAATCGCGCTATGGCGACAGTTTCGCAACAATTTCGCGGATCTGGAAATGGGTCCAGTTACGTTAGTGCTGTCGGACCTGGCCGAGTCGACGCGGGGCGGGCCGGCTGTCCGCCCCGGCCCTTCAATCCCCGCCGGCATCGCGCGGCGCCGGCGGATCGTCGCCGTCCAACCATGCCGGCGCATGCCGTTGCGCCCACCGTTTGCTGATGTCGCCTTTGAACATCGATCGCATCGCGTCGGGGTCGCGGAGCGCCATGCCTATGTGGCCGAAAATCACCAACCCGATTCCGACCGCCAACCAGTCGTGCACGAAGGTCGCTCCTGTCCGCCAGCTCAACGGATAAGGGTGGTACCAGCGCATGATGACGCCGGTCGCGAGCATCACCAGGCCGGCGCCGGCAGTGAAGGCCGCGTTCAGCTTCTGTCCGGGGTTGAACTTGCCGACCCTCATCGCCGCCAGGCGCGCTATACGGCCCGGACCGCCCCAAAACAGGGTTCCGAGCCAGCGCCGGTCTTCGGGAGTCCAGCGGTTGAAACGCTTGAAGTCCTCCCGCAAGGCCTGTCCCCAACTCCCGGTAAGAGCCACCAGAAGCGGCAAAGGCAGGGCAAGGCCGCAATACACGTGAATATCCTCGACAAGCGCCCGTCGCCCGACCAGCGACCCGAGCGGCTCGACGTAGAGCGCGGCGCCGGTTAAGACGAGGACACCGAAAAGCAGAGCGTTGACCCAGTGGACCATCCGTTCCACCGCGTCGAACCGCACCAGGGCGCCCCGCGCGGGGCGGGACGGCAGGCGGTCAGGTCCCTGGGTCGTTACGGCCA
>CAZCCS010000077.1:0-10971 GCA_964497005.1 uncultured Acidimicrobiaceae bacterium
GCCTTCGATGATCGACCGGAGGGCGAGTATCTCTGTCGGTGCGTTGGTTAGTACGAGGATCACGATCGGGCCGAGGCTTCTTCGATAAGTCGTTCGATCGCTCCGATGTCGAGGTGTTCCTCGAGCGCATCGGCTATCCGGTCGTAGCGGGACTGACGCGCCGCGGCGAACGACACCCCGCTCGGCGACCGCGTCCTTCCGGCCCGGCTCGAGATGTCGGCCAGCAAGGCGTGGCGGAAGGAATCCGATTCGAGGAGACCGTGGAGGCTGGTGCCGAGGATCCTGCCTTTGTCCGCGGCGCTGCCTTCTGGCTGTACCGTCCCAGACGCGTCAGTCAGTTCCATCCAGGGACTGCTGGTTGTGGTGCGGCCGTGGTGGATCTCGTAACCCTCGACGCCTTGCCCGAATGCGGTGCCGCGACGGCGTTGGGTCGCCTTCTGCGCCTCGAAGACCGTCGAAACAGGTAGGAGCCCGAGGCCGGTGGCGACGCCAGGCTCGGGCGACTCGACGGAGTCCTCGATCTTCTCGCCGAGAACCTGGTAGCCGCCGCAAATACCGAGCACGACCGGGAGGCGGTCGTCGCTGGTGATCAGGTCGTTGATGGCGCCGGCGAGCCCGGTCCGCTTCAACCACTCCAGGTCGGCGAGGGTCGACTTGGTTCCGGGAAGGACGATCAGGTCGGGGCGTCCCAAGGTGTCGGGCCGGTCGACAAGGCGAACTCTGACGTCGGGTTCGAGCGCCAACGCGTCGAGGTCTGTGAAGTTCGAGATCCTCGGGAACGCCACAGCGGCAACGTCGATCAAGGACTGTTCGTTCTGACGGGCGATGTCGCGGGGGAACCGGCGAAGCGAAAGCGAGTCCTCAGAGTCGATGTCGAGGCCGTCGATCCACGGAAGCACGCCGAGGGTCGGGACGCCCGTGCGCCGCTCGAGGTCGTCGGGCCCGGGCGCGAGGACTGACCGGTCGCCCCTGAACTTGTTGATTACGAAGCCCCGGATGCATCCGGCGAGTTCCCCTGGAAGGAGGCCCATGGTGCCGTACAGGGAGGCGAAGACACCGCCTCGGTCGATGTCACCCACGAGCAGCGCCGGCAACTGCGCGTGGTGGGCCAGACGCAGGTTCACCAGGTCGTGGTCGAGGAGGTTTATCTCCGCCGGGCTGCCGGCTCCCTCGAGGACGACGACATCGAACCGGCGTCGCAGACCGTCCAACTCCGAAGTGACGACTCCCCACAGTTCCTTCTTCGCCGCCTGGTATTCACCGGCGTCGAGGGTCGCCCATGGCCGGCCCATCACCACCACTTGACTCGCGTGGTTGGACATCGGCTTGAGAAGGATCGGGTTCATCGCAGCCTCGGGCTCGGCGCCTGCGGCCTCCGCCTGCGCTGCCTGGGCCCTTCCGATTTCCGCGCCGTCGATGGTGACCATCGAGTTCAGCGCCATGTTCTGTGCCTTGAACGGCGCGACCCGGATCCCTTTGCGGGCGAGGATCCGGCAAAGACCGGTGACGATCGTGGTCTTGCCGGCGTCGCTGGATGTGCCGCAGACCATCAGCCCACCGGCGAGTTCGCGCTGCCCGCTCATGGCCGGAGCTCCCGTGCCTGGATTGCGTGCAGGGCTGCTTCGACGCGCTCCAACCCCGACAGGGGCGGGACCGCAATCCGAACCGTCCCCGGCATTCCGAAGCTCGCGCAGTCGCGGACAAGGATTGCGTGCTGGGCCAGCTGGGCCCGCAAGCCGGCAGCTTCCACGAGCACCCAGTTGGCGTCGGAAGGAGCAGGGTCGAACCCGGCTGCTCGGAGCACCCCGGCCAGTTTCGTCCGCAGTTCGGCTACGTCGCGCGACCAGCCAGGAAGGTCGATCGGCTTCAGCAGATCCGGGAGGGCGGCGGACGCCAGGCCGTTCAGGGACCACTGCGGTTGCCGCTGACTGATGTTGATCGCTGTCTGGGGATCGGGGCACAGCACGTACCCGATCCTCAGGCCAGGGCACGCCAAGAGCTTGGTGAGGGAGCCAACGACGATCGATCCAGTATCCGCGTCGCCTCTGCTCCACGTCCCTGCAGCAAGTTGCCAGAAAGCTTCGTCCCAAACACCGGCAGTCTCGTGGGCGCCGGCAAGGCGTCCTGTCGGGTTGTGGGGGTTGGAGCGCCACCTCGGCGCGTTCGGGTCCACCTGCGGCAGATGCCTGCGGTAGAGGGCGAACTCCGGATCTTCGACCCATCCTGCGCCGAGGTCGGCTGCGACCAGGGCGATCGCTTCGGCTCCTCCGTTGGTGAGCACGAGGCGATCGGGATCGACGCCCATCGCGTCCGCGAGGGCTTTGGTCGCGCGGCTGGGGTCGGGGTAGCGCGCCAGCGCGTCCAAATGCCGCTCCACGACGCGAGCGACGTCGGGAGCCAGAGGGTTAAGGCTCGCAGAGAGATCCAGGACCTCGCCGGCGGGGATCCCTAACGCCTCGGCCAACCTTGCTCCGTCACCACCGTGCGAGCCGGGCGCCGGCGCCGGCGCACGGCTAGTGGCGACCATCAGCTGCTCGTCTTTCCGGAGTTGTTGAACAGGTGCGCCTTTCCTTTGGAACCCAGCCGCAGCATCCTCGCGGCGGCCGGGAGGATCAGCAGCGCGCCAAGCAGCGCGACGACGTCGCGGCTCAACCTGGAAGCGCGGTCGATGTCCCCGACCGATGCGGCGCGTCCCTCACCAAGATCAGGCCTGCGCTCGACAGTGCTGCCGTAGACGTTGACGCCTCCCAGCCGTAACCCGAGCGCAGCCGCGAACGCCGCTTCGGCCACCCCCGCGTTTGGCGAGGGGTGGGCCGGTGCCTGTCGACGGACCGCCCGCCATACTCGCCGAGCGGAGCGAGGGCGCACCACGACGACCAGCAGGGCCGTGAGGCGTGCCGGGACCCAGCCGGCGGCGTCGTCGGCTCGGGCTGCCGCCCACCCGAATCTCAGGTACCGATCCGAGCGGTGGCCGATCATCGCGTCGAGCGTGTTGACCGCCCGATAGGCCAGCACCGCTGGGGCACCGGCGATAGCAGCCCAAAAGGCCGGGGCGACGACAGCGTCGACGGTGTTCTCGGCGACCGATTCGACAACGGCTCTCGAAATCTCGAGCGCGTCCAGGCCCGCCGGATCCCTCCCGACCAACCCCGGCAGAAGAGACCGGGCCAACTCGACATCCCCTTGCGTGAGTGGCGCTTCGATTGATGCAGCCGATTCGAGCAGCGCGCGACCGGCAACAGCTATATAGGTCGCCGTCGACAGCGCCGCCCACGAAGCGGCGCGATTCCGTCGGGTCATCAGCCGCCCGACCGCAGCTGCGGCCAGCACGCCGGCGCCGGCATACAGAACGCCGGCCGACTTGCGGTCCGCGTACAACGCCTTTTCGGCGGCCTGCATCCTCGATCCGAAGACCGCCACGGGATGAACCGACGCTGGGGGCTCTCCGAGAATCCGGTCGGCGGCAAGGCCTGCCGCCACTGCGCTGGCGCGCGCCGTCAAGACGGCGGTCAACCCGCGGCCCTCACCATTTCGCCGCCGCCACGACCAGACCAGCCGTCTCGGCGACCATTCCGAAAGCCCCGAGAACATCGCCGGTGTACCCGCCGATTCGCCTGGTCGCCAGCCACAGCAGTCCCCCGCCCGTGACGATTGCAGCACCGACCGCAACAGAACCGGCAAGAGGCCGCCACCCCAACGCCAACCCAAGCGACAGGGCGACTCCGAACGCAGCGGTCCACGCCCTGGGTTTCCCGGTGAACGCGCTCGCAAGCCCACCCGGTTGGCGGGCATACGGCAGGTAGCGAGCGGCAGTCGCCATCCCGGTCCTCGACAGGCACCACAACGAGGCTGGAAGTAGAACCGTCGGGCGCAGAGCCGAGAGGGCCGCCCATCGAAGGAGAAGCACCGCGCCGCCCGCGCCGACCGCGAACGCGCCGGTCTCCGGTGACGCCATGACCGCCAAGCGACGATCCCGGTCCATTGGCGGTAGCAGACCGTCGGCCGAGTCCAGCAGGCCGTCGAAGTGCAGCATCCCGGTAATCGCCAGGTCGGCGACCACGACTACCGCGGCCGCCAGCCCAGGTGTCCATGCCCGGTCGGCCGCCCACCAGATCAGCCCCAGTACGGCACCGATCCCGGCGCCGACCAGGCCGAACCAATCGAATGTCCGCGGACCGGGCCGGCGGGAACCGCCGACCGCGGTGAGAAACGCGACCGCGGCTCTCATCAGTCACTGCCCCCAACCGGATCTTTCTCCAACCGAAGCGCGCGCCCCGCGATCACGAGGAGCACCTCGTCCGCGACGCCCGCCACCCGCTGGTTCAACACTCCGAGCGCATCCCGAAAACGACCCCCCACCTCAGTCGACGGATGCACCCCGAGGCCCACCTCCTCCGACACGACCAGCACCGCGCCCCGGTGGGAGCTCAGGCTGTCGCACAGCGCTTCAGGGTCCACGTCGAAGTCGGGAACCGACGCCACCCAGGTCCCCAGCGAGTCCACCAGAAGGGTGCCCTCGAGACCCTTGATCGCGCCGGGGAGGTCCGAGCCAGCCTCGACCGTCTTCCAGGAGGAGGGCCGGCGCTTCCGGTGCTGCTCTATCCGCCGGACGAAGTCCTCGTCGTCGCCTGGCTCGGCAGTCGCGACGTAGGTGACCGGTCCGGGCAGGCAGGAGGCCATCCGCTCGGCCAGTTCGGATTTGCCGCTCCTCGCTCCACCGAGGAGGAGGGTGATCATCTGACTGAGTCCAACATCTTCACGTCCTCGCGCACCTCCGACGAAACGGGCAGGCAGGTCTCCTGGCTCCCGGATCCACGCCCCTCCGGCCTTCCCGCCCCTAAGGGCCGTGGCCATCGCTTGGAGGTTTGCTCCCCGGTGACAGTTGCGGGACAGCCCCGGACTTGCACCGGGTTCCCTGCGCTGCGATGCCGACTGTAGCAATGACATGGGCCCGGCCGGGGCCCCAACCCCCGCCTCCTCCGGAGCATGGGGCCCCTACCCCATGCCCGGCCGTATGACACAGGCCCGGCCGTTTAACCTTCGAACCGATGCCACGATCGGAGTCACTGGTCCTTCTCAACACCGGGCACGGGAAAGGGAAGTCGTCCGCTGCGTTCGGGGTCATGGGCCGGGGATGGGCTCGCGGCTGGAAGGTGGGGGTCGTCCAGTTCATCAAGGGCGGCAAATGGAAGACAGGCGAACGAAAGCTCGCCGACCACCTGGGCATCGAGTGGCACACCCTCGGCGACGGCTTTACCTGGGAATCCACCGACATGGATGAGACCGCGGCCAAGGGCCGTCACGCCTGGGAGGTCGCGGCGGAGAAACTCCGCTCCGGTGAGTACGACTTGTTGATCCTGGACGAGATCACCTACGCGGTGAAGTACGGCTGGGTCGACGTGCAGGACGTGGTCGCCGGCGTAAGCGGGAGGTCGCCCGGGACGAACGTGGTCATGACCGGGCGAGACGCGGCCCCGGAACTCCTCGAGCTCGCCGACACCGCGACCGAGATGCGCAAGCTGAAGCACGCCTATGACAAGGGCATCAAGGCCAAAAAAGGCATCGAGTATTAGGCAAGAGCGCCCACAGCAGCGACCAGGGACAGCGGGGCGGCAACCAACCCGACCTTCACCGCGGCAGCAACCGAGGGGTTCCCACCGGCCGCCCTGGAAGCCCGAAGCCACAGGATCCACGACAACGATCCGGTGACGAACAAGTTGGGCCCGACGTTGAGCCCGACCAGCAACGCGAAAGGGTGAGTCGGCACCCTTGCGGCCAGCAGCGAGGCGGCCGGAAGGTTGTTGAAGAGCACGGTTGCCAGCGCCGCAACTGCCGCGGTCGACCAAGGGTCGAGGTGGCCCATGAGACGAGACGGACCGGACCATTCTCGTCCGGCGGTGCCGAGAGCAACCGCCACCCCGAACAGTCCGAGCAACACCGGCACGCCCAACACCTCCCACACTCGTCGGGGCAATTCGCCGTGAAGCTCGGCCCGACGCCCAATAGCCGCCACCCCGAGCGCCACTAGCCCGACTCCGGCGACCGGGAGCGCCGGCGAGGGCAACAAGATCACCAGCAGCGCTGCTGCCGTCACCGCCGCGATACCCACACCGATCTTCGGCTTTGTTGCGTCGCCGTTCGTCAGAACCCGCAAGCTGAGCTCACGCCAGCCAACAGCTCCGACCACAACCGCGGTCACGATCACCGCGGCCGCCCACGCTGGTCCCATACGAACGGCAAAACGACCCCCCGACAGGTGCAGATGACCGAGGACGATCAGGTTGGTCAGGTTGGATCCGGGCAACAGCAACGAACCGGCGTTAGAAAGAAGGATGCAAGCGGTGAGCAACAGCGCTTCGCTTTGACCGCGCCGGCGAGCGGTGTGCACAAGAACCGGCGCAAGGAACGCCACAGAGGTGTCGAGGTTCAGGACCGCGGTCACCGATACGACAAGCAGCACCACGCCCGCATAGAGCTTCCGGCCGTCCGGAAGGGCCCGCGCCAACCGGTGCCCCGCCGCCTCGAACAACCCGTCGTCTGCTGCGACCAGACCGACGACCAGCAGCCCTGCGACCAGGACGAACGGCGGCCAGTCCTGCGACGCCGCGGCTCTGGCCGCGCCCGGGTCGACGACAGCGGCCGCAACCGCGCCAACTACCCCCACACCGAGGAACGCGAGGCTGGCGCGCGAGACTCCCTGCGCCAACCGGCTAGGTCGCGCTCACCGGCAGCTCGACGCAAGAGGGGTGCTCGGCGTCGTGGAACACCTCGAGGTCTCCCGGGTAGAGCGCAGCCGCGGTCCCCAAAGGCTCTCCCCCACCGAGATTCCTCGCATACAGAGGATGCGCTGCGCTCGAGACCTGCACCCGGATCTGGTGTCCTGGCCGGAAGGTGTGCGCCGCCGGCCAGAGAGCGAGGCGTACACGCACTGAGCCGTCAGCGGAAGCCTCGAGATCGTCTTCCTTGATGCGGATGATCCCGTCGCAGATGTTGTAGGACTTGCCTTTGGGGTTGACGTCGCAGAGCCTCACGAATACGTCGTAGGAGATGCGATTGCACCGGACCCAAACGTCGGCGTTGACCGGACCTGTGATGGTGAGGTCTGTGGTCAAGGCGGCACTCGTGTAGGTGAGAACGTCAGGGCGTGACTCACGACGCCGCTGCTCCTTTTTCCCGGCTCTTATCGGGTCGAGGCTGGGGCCGCCGAGTCCCGGAGCCGGGTCTGCCGGGTCGTAGTGGAACTTGTCGGGCGTGCCACCAGCGGGTGTCTCTGCAGAAAGCGCGCCCCCAGGTTGCAGGTTCCACTGCTGCAGCTCGAAAGGAGGCGGCCAGTCGGGGGCGTCGACCCACCGGCCCGACCCGGTGATGAAAAAGCGGACCGGTTGCCGCCGGTTCAGTGGTTCCCCGCGGAGGTGGGTTCCGAACCAGTCGAGGCCGTCCCGCATGCCAGCGGCCCCTGCGCCGAAGCTCGTGTGCGTCCACGGCCCGATGGTGATGCGCGCCTCGCGCCCGGCTTCACGGAGCCGGCGGAAGTCCTCCAGCTCGCCCGGGAGGAAGATGTCGTACCAACCGGCCAGCATCGTCGCCGGCGGTGTCCGCTCCACGTCCTTCGACCAGTCGAGCGGCTCCCACCACGGGTCGTCGATCGCGTCGTGGACCAGCCAGTCCTGGTAGTACGGAACCCGCGCTCCGAGCACGTGCGTGTCGGCGGTCTCGAGAGGAAGCGACGTGTAAGCCCGCGCCAGCTTCCGTCGCCCGGCCAGCATCGTCCAGAGCATCTTACGGACCGGGAGTTCCTGGATCTGGACCTGGTTGACCCAAAAGGCACCGGTCTCGAGAGCGAATGAGCCTCCCGGGTAGACGATGTCGCGGACCCGTGCAGTCGTCACCTGCAACGCCATCGCCTTGAGGCTCGCCGGCGGGTCGGCCGCAACCGCCCATTGAGCCAGCCCGAGGTAGCTCGGCCCGAACATCCCGACCGAGCCGGTGAACCATGGCTGGTCCGCGAGCCATTCGAGGGTCGCCAGCCCGTCGGACCGCTCGTTGTGGAACGGGTCGAACGACGAGCCGCCTGAGCCGAAAGTCCCCCGGCAGCTCTGGATGACCACCTGATATCCCCGTTCGGAAAAAAGACGGCCGTATACGCCGAGCTGGCGTCTCCCATACGGAGAGCGGATCAGCATGATCGGATCGGAGCCTGCGGTGGCCGGAGCGCACCAGCGGTCAGCGAGGAGGATCGCGCCGTCGGGCATTTTCGCCTCGAGGTCACGCTCGACGAGAACGTCTGTGCTGCGGGCCGGCGGCAGGCCGGCCAGCTTGGCGAACACCCGGCTGGCGAGAGACATCACAACCTCCTGATGGGCACTGGCACCGTACCCGCTCGCCTGAGGCGTGCCATCATGCTGGCGATGAGCAAGTTCATAGAGGGACGGTTCGCGGGCGGCCGCCTTTACTACCGCCATTGGGACACGGGCTCGCCTGCGAAGGCGCAGGTTGTGATCTCGCACGGGTTCGCCGAGCACTCGGGGCGTTACGCGCACATGGCAGCAGCCTTGAACGCGGCCGGCTTCCCGGTTTGGGCGCTCGACCATCGCGGACACGGTCAGTCCGAGGGAGCGCGGGCAGACATTGAATCCGTAGCCGCAGCCGTCGCGGACCTGGACCTGTTCGTCGACGTAGTTCGTGACGCGGTTCCCGACGGTCCTCTGTTTCTCATTGGCCACTCGATGGGTGGGCTGCTGGCTGCCGCGTACGCCGAGGATCATCAGGGCCGGTTGACCGGGTTGCTGCTGAGCGGCGCGCTGCTGTATGTCGCACCGGAGATCGTCGCCCTCGCCGACCTGGAGGAGATACCTGACCTCGGGCTGGCCGACGTGGTGTCGTCAGATCCGGCTGTCGTCCAGGCTTACAAAGACGATCCCCTCGTATACCTCGGCCCGCCGCCCCGGCGCTTCATCGAATCGTTCGGTCAGGTCGAAGAGGTGCGCTCCCGTCTCAAGGAGCTCACCCTTCCGATCCTGGCGATGCACGGCAGCGGCGACCTGCTCGTGAGCCCGCAGGCTTTGCGGGATCTGGTGGGTTCGGTGTCGAGCGAAGACCTGACCGCGATCTTGTGGCCTGGCTTGTGGCACGAGATCTTCAACGAGCCGCGCAAAGACGAAGTAATAGCGACGGCGGTCAGCTGGATCGCCGCACGGGCCGGTTAGGCCATCAGGTCTTCCCGGCGCACCTCTTCGGGCTGCTTGTCGGGTCGCAACCCATGGAAGCTCGGATGGCGGAGCCGGCCGTCTGCGGTCCACTCGGTGAAGGAGATCTCCGCGACAAGCTCGGGCCGGACCCAGTGCACGTTCTTTTCCTTGACCGTCTCGACGACTGGGGGCGTATCGATCTCGGCTTTCTTAAGACGGTCGTGAAGATCTCTTAGCGTCCTGTCGTCGAAGCCGGTGCCGACCTTGCCGGCGTAGTGGAGGTTGCCGTCATCGTCGTAGTAGCCCACGAGCAGCGCTCCGAAACCAATCCTCGATCCCGTCGGATCAGTCCAACCGACAACCACCAGCTCCTGGCTCGCGGAGCATTTGACCTTTCTCCAGTCAGGGCTCCTACCCGAGTGGTATGGCGCCGAGATCCGTTTGGCGATGATTCCTTCCCAGCCCTTTTTGCAAGCGTCGTCGAGCAACTCCGCCGGCTCACCGTCCAGCCGCTCCACGAGCGAGATCCGGTCGGTCGCTTGCTCAACGGTTTGTGCGAGGAGCGCCTGGCGGTCGTCGAGCGGGAGGATCGTGGTGTCCTTCCCCAGCAGGTGCATTAGGTCGAACACGCAGTACACGGGATCGGCATGTCTGTCCGGGCGTTGCAGCTCGGCGAAGCTGGTCCGGCCCCCGACGAAGGCCACGACTTCTCCGTCGAGGGTGAAGTTGGACGCGGCAAGCTTGCCTAGGGCCTCGACGATCTCAGGGAAGCGGCCGGTGAACTGCAGGTGGTTGCGTGACCAGAGAGTGACTTGCTTGCCGTTGCGGACGGCGATGCATCGGAGGCCGTCGAGTTTTCGTTCGTACTGCCAGTCGTCGCCTGTAATCAAGCGAACGTCGGGCTTCTTCAGGGGCTGGGCGAGCATCGCGGGCATCCAGGTGGCCGTCTCGCGCGTCCAGGTTTCCGGGTTGGGCTGGTCACCTACTTCATCGATGGTCAGCCCAGACTTGACCGAATCGGGCTCGGACTCCGTGACGTTCTTCGAAGGGTCTGCGTACTCATCCGAACGCTTCACGAGCAACCAGTTGTCGCCGTCGCCGGTGCGTGTGAGAGACCAACCACCCTTGAGTTTGGTGCCCTCCAGCCAGATCGAAACGTGACCCGACTTCACTGCCGTGATCACGTCTACTGGCTTGCCCTGCTTCTCGGTGATGTTCCGGTACGTGCCCCGATCCCACACCACGACCCGGCCGGCGCCGTATTGGGCTTGCGGGATTACCCCTTCGAAGTCCTCGTAGTCGAGCGGGTGGTCCTCCACGTGGACGGCCAGGCGCTTCTCCTTCGGATCGTAGGAGGGACCCTTCGGAACGGCCCACGACACGAGCACCCCGTCGGCCTCGAGGCGGAAGTCGTAGTGCAGCCTTCTTGCCGCGTGCTTCTGGACCACGAAGTGCGGGGCGTCGCCGTGGTGCGCCGCTTCGCCCGCCCGGTCACCCGATGGCTCCGGCGTGTTGTCGAAAGCCCGCTTGGCCCGGTACTGCTCGAGCCGGTCGGAAGGCACATCCTCACCGTACCTGCGCCGATGGTCAATCGCCTCGGGGACGAGGCGGGTCCTGCAAGCCTCCCGGACGAGGCGTGGTCCTGCAAGCGCCGCACCGGTCGGCGTCCCCGCTCCTTCGGAGCGGGAAAACGACCGCCCGGCACGAGGCTTATGCCCCGCCTCGTCCCTTTCCCCTTGGCGGCTCCCAAACCTTTTGTGGTGGCTGGGGTGTTTCTCGGTCT
>CAZCCS010000078.1:0-5142 GCA_964497005.1 uncultured Acidimicrobiaceae bacterium
GGTCAGGGCGGCGGCCCGGGCAATGGCAAGGGTGGCGGTCAGGGGTCTGGTGGGGGGCAGGGGTCTGGTGGGGGGCAGGGGTCTGGTGGGGGCCGGGGGTCGGGGGGGGGCCAGGGGTCTGGGGGGGGGCAGGGGTCTGGCGGGGGCCAGGGGTCTGGTGGGGCGCAGGGGTCTGGCGGAGGCAGCGGCGGCGGTGGTGGCCAGGGTCAGGGCAAGGGTGCCGGCGGCGGCGGTGGCGGCGGGGGCGGCGGCGGCGCCGGCCAGGGCCCGGGCAACGGGAACGGCCAGGGTTCGGGCGCCGGCGAGGGGTTGGGCGCCGGCCAGGGGTCTGGTGCCGGTAAAGGGTCGGGCTCGGGTTCAGGCCAGGGCCAGGGCCAGGGCAACGGCGAGTCCAGCAACATTCACGGCCTCGGCGCCGGCCAGGGACAGGGCGTGGTAAACGGACAGGGAAACGGCGTGCGCTGAGGGGGGCGTGAAATCTCGGCCGTAGAACCAATACTCGGCATTGGAAACGACCACTTATGGTTGTTTCACACGCCGGGTTCGAAGATGGCCGGGGGAGAACCGGCGCCGGCGCACAGCGAATTGGTGATCGATCGCGTCTTCGGGTGACGAAACGCGCCGAAACCAGCGCGTTTGGCATACCAAACCGCGATCCTGCACCCGAAGCGCTGCTCCCCTGCGACATCCGACACAGCCGTTCAAGGACGCCGACCCAACGTCGATAACTTGCAATTGTGGAACGGCGGAAGAAGTTTTCAAAGGTCATTCGGCGCGCGTGCGTGGCGGTGCTTCTCACGAGCGGGGTCGCGACAGGCGGCGTCGTTGCGTCTCAGGTCAAACCTGCTGCGGCAGCCGGCGTGGCGGTCAGAGTCGTGGGGAATCAATTGGTCGATGCTTCGGGTGCGCCGCTTCGCCTGCTGGGCGTCGACCGCTCGGGCACCGAGTACGCATGCGCCCAGGGTTGGGGGATATTCGACGGGCCGTCCGACCCGACATCGATCGCGGCTATCAACTCGTGGCACGTCAATGCTGTGAGGGTTCCCTTGAACGAGGACTGCTGGCTCGGCATCAACGGAGTCAATCCCAACTTCTCAGGAGCCAAGTACCGCTCGGCGATCCAGAGCTACGTCTCTTCGCTCAACGCCGCGGGCATGGCGGCCATCCTCGACCTGCACTGGTCGGCGCCCGGCAGCCAGCCGGCGCTGAGCCAGCAGGTCATGGCCGATGCCGACCACTCGCCGGCGTTCTGGACGTCGGTGGCCGGCGCGTTCAAGTCGAACCCGGGAGTGGTATTCGATCTCTATAACGAGCCGCACGACATCTCGTGGTCGTGCTGGTTGAACGGGTGTGTCACGTCAAGTGGATGGCAGGCGGCGGGCATGCAGGCGCTGCTGAATTCCGTGCGGTCGACCGGTGCAACCCAGCCAGTGCTTGCCGGCGGCCTCAACTGGTCGGGGGATCTGTCCGGCTGGCTGGCTCATGAGCCGAACGACCCGAACCACCAGCTGGGCGCCTCGGCGCACATCTACAACTTCACCCAATGCAGCACACCGAGCTGCTGGAACTCGACGATCGCACCCGTGGCCGCCGCAGTACCGGTCGTCACCGGCGAGATCGGCGAGGACGACTGCACCCCGGCATTCATAAGCTCCTATATGGCTTGGGCCGACGCCCACGGCATCTCCTACCTCGGCTGGTCGTGGAACACCGCGTCGTGCGGATCTGGGCCGGCGCTCATCACTTCCTATTCGGGGAGCCCCACCGCGTTCGGCGCCGGTTTGCAGTCACATCTGGCGGCCGTCGCCGCCGCCCCATCGGCGGGCGGCGTGTACGTCCTGGACGGTTACGGCAACCTGGACGCCGAAGCGCCTGCAGGAACACCCGCGCCCGCAAGGGTGACGACCACGGCCACCTGGCCGGGCACCAACATCGCCCGAGGCGCGGCCACCCTGCTCGACGATACGGGCGGGTACGTGCTCGACGGCTGGGGAGGGGTTCACTCCTTCACCATCGGTGCGAACACGCCGCCACAGCCGGCGGTGACTTCGGCTTCCTGGCCAGGGTGGGATATAGCGAGAGGGATAGCGCTGCTCCCGTCCGGCAAAGGCGGCTACGTCCTCGACGGGTGGGGAGGAGTGCACCCATTCACTGTCGGCTCGAATCCGATGCCGCCTGCTGCGACCACCTCCGCATACTGGCCGCAGCACGACATCGCCCGGTCGATCATGATGCTGCCGTCCGGGACCGGTGGCTACGTCCTCGACGGGTACGGCCTGGTGCACCCGTTCGCGATCGGGTCCAACTCGATGCCGGCGATCGCCAGAGCCTCGGCGTCCTGGTCCGGTTGGGACATCGCCCGCTCCGCCACGGTGACGCCGGCTGGCACAGGTGGCTACGTCCTGGACGGTTGGGGAGGCGTCCACCCGTTCTCGGTCGGTACGAACCCGATGCCGCCAGCGGTCAACTCATCCGCTTATTGGATGTACCAGGACGTCGCGCGCGGCATCGCTCTCAACAGCGCAGGCACCCTCGGGTTCGTCGACAACGCGTCGGGCCAGGTCGCGCCGTTCGCTGCCGGCAATTCGTCGACCGCGCCGCAAGGAGGCTCCGCCGTCCTCCCGCCGGGAGCCCTCGGTAGGGCGATCGTCACGACTTTCTGACCCGAGTCCTGACGCCTCCTCCCTGCCCTGAGGGATCAGGCCAAAAGGTCAGGGCAGCCCGGCGAGGTCCTGTTCCAGGGTGTGTTCAAGGAGCCTCTTGGCGGTGATCAGCTGCAACCACTCGCTGTCAGCGGTGTGCGCACTGATCCTGCTGTGGCGCCGGAGCAGCTCATCGATCTCAGACACCGCGGCCTGCAGCAGGGTGCGGTCCTCGCCGGCGAGACGCCACAGTTCGCCGATTGCCTGGCGTTTGTAGGGGGACGGACTGTCGGCGAAGGAGCGAGCCTTCCCGACCAGGCCGTTCACCACACGCGACCGGCGTGCCGATTCGATCGCTCGGTTCCTCGGTGACTCAGTTGCTGGCGCACCGACCGGCTCCGAAAACGGATCACCCGGATCGCGTACCGACGTGACGTCGACTATCGAGGCGTCGCCGAAGACGTGATGCCACGCGTCCGCCTCGGCGGGGCGAAGCTCATTCCAGGCGTGACCCTTCCAGCCGCACCGGCACCAGGCGCGATGCGACCGCCCACGCCTTTGGATGACCACCTGGTGCTCTACCGGTGGAGACACGCCACCTCCCCGAGTCGTCCCAACAGGAGAGTAACGCTTCCGCACTTCGGTCAGAGCCGCTTCTTGCGACCCATCAACGGCCCAAGATCCGTGTCGCCGGATCAGCGGCTGACAGGCGCGGGCATGAAGCTCTGGAGCGCCTCACACATCTCGGCGCGGACCGGCGCGCCTGAAATGACCATGTCCACCATCGTCACCGATGTGTGGATGTGGCCCCGCGCACGGACGAGGCGAACCGGGACGCCGGCCGCCGCCATTGCCTCGCCGTAGGCGAGCCCTTCGTCGCGTAGCGGGTCGAAGTCCGCGGTGACGATCACCGCCGGCGGCAGACCGGACAGGTCGCCCCGGAGAGGACTGGCCGTCGGATCTTTGCGGTCGATCGCGTCGGCGTAGTGGTCCCAGAACCAGCGCATGAGTGCGGCTGTGAGGACGAACCCCTCGCCGTTGTCCTGGTAGGAGGGGCGGTCGAGGTCGCAGTCCGTCGCGGGCATGAGCAGCAGCTGCGCGGCGATCGCCGGGCCGCCCTCGTCCCTGGCCCGCTGCGCTGCGACCGCCGCGACGTTGCCACCGGCGCTCCAGCCTGCGACCACCAACTGCCCGGGAATGCCCCCCAACTCGATCGCGTTCGCGGCTATCCATCGAACGGCGGCGAAAGCGTCGTCCGCGGCAGCCGGAAAACGATCCTCCGGTGCGTGCCGATAATCCACCGACACCACCACCGCTCCGCTGCGCACGCACAGGTCACGGCACAACGGTTCATCGGACACCTTGCTGCCGAGAACCCAACCGCCGCCGTGGAAGTAGGCCATCACCGGGTGGGGGCCGGGTGTCGCCGGACGGTACAGGCGGTACTCGAGGTCGCCGGCGGGACCCGGCAGTGCACCATCGACGATCTCTCCGACCTCTGGACCGGTGGGCCTGGCGGAGTTGGTGGCGTCCATGAACGCCCGGGCCTCCGAAGGGGTCATGGTCTCGATGGGCGGCAGGCCCAACGACTGCATCATCTCCAGCACCATTGAGACATCGGGTTGCATCCGGCGAATCACGCCGTCGACACGCGAGGAACCACCGGGGCCGTGCAGCTCGAAGCCGAGGTACCCGGCTTGGGCGACCTCGTCACACGCCTTGCGGTACCCGTCGAGGCCGCCGACGTAGGGGAGGAAGACCCTTGGTTTTCCGGGCACGTTGGCTCCCATATACCAGGAGTTCGCGCGGGGAAACAGGGTGATGTCGGCGCAGTCGTGGTTGTGCTGCACCCATCCGGCCTCGGCGAGAGGAGTCGGCTCGATCCGCTCGAATCCCTCGGCCCTCATGTAATTGAGACACTCGGCGATCCAATCGACGTGCTGCTCGATTGACATCGCCATGTTCGACAGAACCGAAGGGCTTTGCGGACCGGTGATGGTGAAGAAGTTTGGGAAGCCGGTCGTCATCAGCCCCAAGTAGGTCGTTGGCCCGTCGGCCCACTTGCCCTTGAGGGTCTGACCGCCGGCGCCGGTGATATCGACCGACACAAGCGGACCGGTCATCGCGTCGAAGCCGGTCGCGAAAACGATCGCGTCGAACTCAAATGACTCCTCGACGGTCTCGATGCCGGTCTCGGTGATCGTCTCGATCGGGGTCTTTCGCAGATCAATGAGACGGACGTGGGGGAGGTTGAAGGTCGAGTAATAGTCCGTGTCGAGGCACGCCCGTTTCGTGCCGATCGGGAATCCCTGCGGGCAGAGGGATTCGGCGGTGTCGGGATCCTCGACCAAGTCCCTGACCTTCTCCCGGAATAGCTCCGCCACCATCTCGTTCACCACCGGGTTGGACAGCTGGTCGAGAAACATCCCTGTGATGGCGAGCAACTCGCCTTTCTCCCATGCCCGCTCGAATCGTTGACGCCGTTGCTCTTCGGTCGCGG
>CAZCCS010000078.1:5152-10921 GCA_964497005.1 uncultured Acidimicrobiaceae bacterium
GCGAGTAGCGCCCATGCCGCCACCAATGAAATGCCCCAAACGATTCTTGACATGACAATCTCCTGATCTGAAATGTGTTCCGTTTTGTAGAAGCGAGAGTGTTGCCCGGATTCGTGAGCTATTGCGGCGAGGCGCTCGGTCGAGGAAGCCAAGTTGTGTGCTTGTAACGAGAAGTTCGGCGTCCGTTGAAAGACCGTCAGCCGTGACGCCTCCTGGGCGATCAGCGGTATCGACTGGATGCCGGAGGAGCCGGTGCCGACGACGGCCACTCTTTTTCCGGTGAAGTCGACCTTCTCATGGGGCCATCTCCCGGTGAAAAAAACGTCGCCTTCGAAGCGGTTCACGCCCTCGATGTCGGGAGCCTTCGGTAGCGACAGGCAGCCGGTGGCCATTACGTAGTACCGGCACTCAACCTGACCGCCCCGGTCGGTGCGGATCCACCACCGCCGGGCTTCCTCGTTCCAGGTCGCCGAGATGATCCTCGTGGTGAACCGGATGTCCTTCCGGAGGTCGTACCGGTCGGCGACATGGCTTAGATACGAGAGGATCTCGGGCTGGGTGGCGTATTTCTCCGACCAGGTCCAGTCTTTTTCGAGCTCGGGGTCGAAGCTGTAGGCGTAGTCGGTGGTTGGGATGTCGCAGCGTGCCCCGGGGTAGCGGTTCCAGTACCAGGTGCCCCCGACGTCGCCGGCTTCGTCGAACACCACCGTCGAGAACCCCAAGCCGCGCATGCGGTGCAGCATGTACAGACCCGCGAATCCGGCTCCCACGACCACAACGTCGACCTTCTCAGGCGTCGTCGTCGATGCGCTACCGGACTCGGCCATCGGTCCCCCCGTTGTCGTCTCGTGGCACTCCCGCGTGCCAGTTGGCTCACCAGTTTTCCACCACTGGACGGGCTGGGCGAGCCGGCCTGATCCCGTATCTGTCCAGTCGAGGGGGCGCGAAAACGGCGCCGGCCGTTCGCCGGCGCCGTTCCGAATGCCTCCGCTGGGGGAGTTAGTCGACCTTGACGGCCGAGATCTCGAACTCGAGCTCGACCTTCTCGCTTACCAGCACACCGCCGGCTTCGAGGGCGACGTTGAAGTTCACGCCCCAGTCCTTGCGGTTGACGGTCGTCTTGCCTTCGAGCCCGATCCGGTGGTTGTTGAACGGGTCGACCGCGCTGCCGGTGAACTCGAGATCGAACTTGACCGGGTTGGTCACGCCCTTGATGCTCAGATCACCGGTCACCCGGTAGGTGTCGTTTCCAGCCGGCTCCACCGAGGTGCTCTTGAAGCGGATCTCGGGAAAGTTCTCAAAGTCGAAGAAGTCGTTGCTGCGCAAGTGTGCGTCCCGGTCGGCGTTGCGGGTGTCGATGCTCTCCCCCTTGATGGTGATCTCGAGGTGAGAGTTGGCGGGGTTCTCCGCGTCGAAGTAACCGCTCCCGTCGTACTCGTTGAACGCCCCCCGGACCTTGGTCACCATGGCGTGACGGGCCGAGAATCCGACCCGGCTATGGGCGGGGTCGATCTTGTAGGTTCCGGTCAACGTCGCTGGTGTGGTCGTTGTCGCCATTCTGGTTTCCTCCTGTTGTTGACATCTCAACTTCATAGTGGAGAACGCGGTTGATCCATCAACTATTCCGCGTGGGACGCGATCACCCGGAAAATCCGCCTGCCGCCCCCGCCTTAGTCCAGGCGTTGCCGGAATTTCCTAGTAGGGGTGCATTTGGGCGGCAAAGGGCTTACCATCAACACAGTGGGCGCAAATAGGAGCACGCACAGTGGTTCTCTGTCCGGTGCGCTGGGGACCCGCCGGGCCAGCCGGCGGAGGCCGGTCCATCCAAGCGCTTCTGTGGCAGCGATCAACGACGCCGGCGGGCCGCTCGGCGCTCTCTTCGCCAACAACCCCCGTCCGATGTGGGTGTACGACCTCGAGACCTTCCGGTTCCTGGACGTCAACAACGCCGCGGTAGAGACCTACGGCTACGGCCGGGAGCGTTTCCTCTCGATGACGATCTACGACATCCGGCCCGAGCACGAGCGTGCCCGCCTCCGGGCGGACATGGGCGCGGGTGGAGATCTCCTCCGGCGGTCGGGCCCCTGGACCCACCTTCTCGCCGATGGCACCACGATGGAGGTGGAGATCACCTCGCACGAGCTTCTCTTCGGTGACCGCCAGGCTGCGCTGGTGGTGGCCGAGGACGTGACCGAGCGCAACCGCCTGCAAGCGAGGATCCGCCAATTGGAGATGAGCGACCCGGTGACCGGGCTGCCGAACCGGGGAGCGCTGCTCGGCGAGCTCGACCGCTGGATCGCCCACAACCATGGGGCCGACGACATCGCCTCCTGGGCCGGCGCCGTCGTGTGCCTGGTGCATCTCGACCCGGACGGTCTGACGGGTATCAACAGCCGCTTCGGTTACGAGGCGGGAGACAGGGTGTTGCGCCGCATTGGCGATGCCCTCACCGAAATGCGCCGTGACGTGATCGCCGTCGGGCGGGTCGGCGGCGGGGAGTTCGCTGCGGCGACCGCGCTGCGGGATCCGTCGGAGGCGCCGGCGTTCGGGAGGCGGGTGCTTCAGTCGACCGCGGAGCAGTTGTCGTGCGACCTTCCGGTGACGGTCACCTGCGGGCTGGCGACCGCGCGGGTCAGCGACGCTTCGGGCGAAGCGCTGATCAGGGAAGCGATCACCGCGACGCGGTGGGCCAAGGTCCACCGGCGCGGCGCAGTGGCGACCGCCGAGGAGGCATCGCGGGCGTCGGACGTGGAGGTCGACCTTCGCACGGGGATCGCCGAGGGTGAGCTGGTCGCCCACTACCAGCCGGTGATTTCGGTCCCGGGCGGGCAGATCGTCGGCGCCGAAGCGCTGGTGCGCTGGAACCGGCCGGGCGTGGGCCTGGTCCCGCCGAGCGAGTTCATCGGCGTCGCCGAGCAGACTGGGCTCATCACCGAGATCTGGCGCTGGATGGTCGGCGACGCGCTGGCGAATCTCCCCTCGTGGCAGCAGTACGCCGGTATCCCTTTGTCGGTATCGCTGAACCTGTCCGCCCGCCAGTTCTCCGACCCCTCGACCGTCGACCACTTTGTGGCCTGTCTTGCAGAACGGTCGGTGGACCCGCGCGACGTGGTCGTCGAGGTCACCGAGACGGCCGCGGCCAGCGACCCGGTCCGGATGCATGAGGTTCTTTCTGCCTTCCGGCTGCTTCAGGTCCGCATCGCGCTCGACGACTTCGGGACGGGCTACTCCACCCTGGCGGAGCTGGAGCGGACACCGTTCGACGCCTTGAAGATCGACCGCAGCTTCATCTCGCGTCTCGGCAGCGACCCGCGGCAGCGGTCGATCGTCGCCGGCATGGTCCG
Source organism: uncultured Acidimicrobiaceae bacterium (assembly GCA_964497005.1). Classification (GTDB taxonomy): domain Bacteria; phylum Actinomycetota; class Acidimicrobiia; order Acidimicrobiales; family Palsa-688; genus DASUWA01. The sequence continues at coordinate 8,497 of CAZCCS010000078.1, forward strand.
CCTGGCTCACACGCTGGGAATGGTCGTCGTGGCGGAGGGCGTCGAGACCGCTGAACAGCTGCGACAACTCACTGACCTCGGCGTCGACCTGGCCCAGGGCTACTACCTGGGCCGGCCGATGCCGGCCGGGGACTTGAGCGCGGCGCTCACCTCCGTCCAGCGGGTCTGAATTTTCGGGAAAACCTTGACCGCCACTCCGCGTTGCCGTACCCTTCTCTGAAAACCAAGCGAACGCGCGCGCTTTTTCTTGCCTTAGCGCCGGCGCCGTCCTAAGATGGTGTGTTGCCGTGGTCCCCTGGTTTGCGCCCCCCGCATCTTTGACGCGGCTTCGGCGCGCTTGCACGGCGGTCTATCAACCCGTTCTCCCCCAGGAGTAGGTCTTGCCGACTCGTTCCGCGTCTCGGGAGCGTTTCTCGTTCGCCAACCTCGATGAAGTCTTGCCATTGCCGGACCTCATCTCCATCCAGCGTGACTCTTTCAAATGGTTCTTAGAGCAAGGACTAGCGGACACTTTCCGTGATATAAGCCCGATCGAGGACTTCTCCGGCTCGCTGAAGCTGATCCTCGAGTTCGATCCAACCGACATGGATCTGCGCCCGCCGCCGAAGTTCTCGGTGGAGGAGTGCAAAGAGAAGGACATGACCTATGCCGCGCCGATTTTCGTGCGCGCGCAGTTCCAGAACGCCAACACCGGCGAGATCAAGGAGCAGACCGTCTTCATGGGGGACTTCCCGATGATGACGGACAAGGGCACCTTCATCATCAACGGAACCGAGCGGGTCGTCGTGTCCCAGCTGGTCCGTTCGCCGGGCGTCATATTCCAGCCGGGTCGTGACGCCAAGACGTACGTGACCGGCACCATCCACCCCTACCGCGGTGAGTGGATCGAGTTCGACGTGGAGGCCAAGCCGGGCAAGGACATCAGCGCCGGCTCGCGTGTCGCGCGCAAGCGCCGGCTTTCGCTGTTCGTGCTCCTGCGCGCTCTCGGCTACACCGACGAGGGCTTCCTCGAGCGGTTCGTCCGGCATTTCGACTTCCTAGAGGCCCAGTGGGACAAAGAGCGCGATCTCGCCCCCACCCAGGAGGAGGCCCTCCTCGAGATCTACAAGCGAGCCCGTCCCGGCGAGCCGCCCTCGACGGAGTCCGCCCGCGCCTACTTCGAGAACGCGTTCTTCAATCCGAAGCGGTATGACCTCACCCGGGTCGGTCGTTACAAGCTGGACCGCAAGCTCGGTCCTGAGATCGCCAAGGACGAGGAGCTGTTCGGTATCGAACTCGAGCGGCCCGAGCCCGGCCAGAGCGTGCTCAGCCGGTCGGAGATCCTGGCCGCCTGCTCGTACATGCTGCACCTGGCCAACAGCGAGCCGGGCTACCGGCCCGACGACCAGGACCACTTCGCCAACCGGCGGATCCGTTCGGTCGGCGAGCTCATCCAGAACCAGGTCCGGGTCGGTCTTTCCCGGATGGAGCGGGTGGTCCGCGAGCGGATGACCACCCAGGACGTCGAGGCGATCACGCCTCAGACGCTGATCAACATCAGGCCCGTGGTGGCTGCGATCAAGGAGTTCTTCGGGACTTCGCAGCTGTCGCAGTTCATGGACCAGACGAATCCTTTGTCGGGCTTGACCCACAAGCGGCGTCTTTCGGCGATGGGCCCTGGTGGTCTGTCCCGTGAGCGCGCCGGGTTCGAAGTGCGCGACGTGCACACCTCCCACTACGGCCGGATGTGCCCGATCGAGACGCCTGAAGGCCCGAACATCGGCCTGATCGGCCACCTCGCCTCGTACGGGCGTATCAACTCCTACGGGTTCATCGAGACGCCCTACCGCCGGGTCGTCGACGGCCGGGTGACCGCCGAGATCGTCTACCTCGCCGCCGACGAGGAAGAGGAATACGTCATCGCCCAGGCCAACGCCAAGTTGGCCGACGACGGAACCCTCGTCGAGGAACGCATCCTCGTGCGGCGCGCTCCGCAGGGCCCCGGCGTGCGCGTCGGTGCCGGCGGGACCAGCTACGGCACAACCAGCGAGGTCGACTTCGTGCCCCCGGCCGAGGTGGACCTGATGGACGTGTCGCCAAAGCAGATCGTCTCGATCTCCACGGCGCTGATCCCGTTCATCGAGCACGACGACGCCAACCGAGCGCTGATGGGCGCCAACATGCAGAAGCAGGCGGTGCCGCTCGTGCGGCCGGAGGCCCCTTTCATCGGAACGGGTGTCGAGGCCCGCGCGGCTCGCGACGCGGGCGATGTGCTGGTTGCCGAAGGCAACGGTGTGATCACCGAGGTTTCGGGCGACCACGTGACCGTCGAGTACAAGCCGGGCCAGACCGACTGGGCCGGTGTCGCGCTCGGCCGCAAGGTCTACCGCCTGGCGAAGTTCCGCCGGTCCAACCAGAACACCTGCCTCAACCAGAGGATCGTCGC